>JALEIO010000133.1 GCA_022769845.1 Oscillospiraceae bacterium | reverse complement strand
GGAAATTACACCGCAAAAGCATTTGTTTGGTCAGATAAAGACACTATGATACAGTATAAATAACATAACAATACGGGTTGAGGAAAAGCTTTTTCCTCAACCTTTTTTAATTTGTAACACCTGTTTTTATTTTTCATTCAAAAACTATTTATCCTCATACCGCGCATTAGTCAAAAAATCAACAAATTTCGGCTCTTTGCGCACACAATGTAAAAAAAATTTTTGTTCAAATTTGCAAAAATTTTACAAAACTATGGACAAATTAAAATAATTGTATTATGATATATTTATATATTTATTTATTTTTGGAGGGGTATTTATGAAAAAACTTTTATCGGTTGTTCTTGCGCTTGTGCTTGTGTTTTCGCTTGCAGGGTGCGGCACTAACAGCGCAGACAGCGGCGATGTAATCAAAATCGGCGTGTTTGAACCGACAACGGGCGAAAACGGAGGCGGCGGTGTTCAAGAGGTTCTCGGTGCTCGTTATGCTAACTCAATCAGACCTTCGGTTACAATTGACGGTAAAGAGTATAAAATCGAATTGGTTGAAGTAGACAATCAGTCTGATAAAACCGCTGCGGTTACAGCTGCTCAATCACTGGTTTCGGCAGGCGTAAAGGCAGTTATCGGCTCGTACGGCTCGGGTGTTTCCATTGCGGCAGGTTCAACCTTTGCAGAGGCTAAAATCCCTGCGGTAGGCTGCTCGTGCACAAATCCCCAAGTTACCCTCGGAAACGATTATTATTTCAGAGTTTGCTTCCTCGACCCGTTCCAGGGCACAGTTATGGCAAACTATGCCGGCACAACAAAGGGTTACAAAAAGGCTGCTGTAATTTGCCAGAACGGTGACGACTATTCGACAGGTCTTGCTTCGTACTTTAAAAAAGCATTCCCGGGCGAAATAGTATATGAAGGCACATACAATACAAACGAATCAGACTTTAACGCTATTCTTACTGCGGCTAAAGCTGCTAATCCCGAGGTTATTTTCGTTCCTTCGTCTATCGCTACGGCAGGATTGTTCATAAAACAGGCTCGTGAGCTCGGCGTTACTTGCCCCATTATGGCAGGCGACACCTGGGAAAATGAAACAATCATCAAAAACGCAGGTGCAGAAAACTGCGAGGGAATAACCTTCTCAACCTTCTTTGACGAAAAAGACCCGTCGGCGAAAGAATTTGTTGACGGCTTTGTTGCATATCTTAACAGCTCGGCTGAAAACTTAAAGCTCAACGGCGGAAGCGCAGGTGTTGCGGCTGTTTCGGCACTTGGCTTTGACTCGTACAATGTTATTCTGGATGCTATCGAGGCTGCTAAATCAACCGATTCAACAGCAATCCGCAACGCTCTTGCAACGCTTAACACAACAGGCGTTACAGGCTCGCTCGCATTTGACGAAAACGGCGATGCTAAAAAAGACAAGGCTTACATTAAGGTTATTGAAAACGGCGCGTTCAAATTTATCGGAACACAGCTTACAGACGGTAAATTCACACCCGTTGAATAAATTTCATTAAAGCTTTTCAAAAATTTAAGTCGGCGAGGTTTCTTGCCTCGCCGATATTTCATTTTTTAAGAACGAACGGTACTTTTTAAATTTTAAGGGGGAAAATCCCGATGAACGCATTTTTGCAGAATTGCTTAAACGGCATATCAATCGGAAGTATTTATGCCTTAATTGCCATAGGCTACACTATGGTATACGGAATTTTGCGCCTCATAAATTTTGCTCACGGCGATATTTTTATGATGGCGGGCTATTTTATGATTATTGCAATGACCGACCTTTTAATTCCGTGGCAGATTTCAATAGTAATAGTAATTTTGGCGACAATTCTTCTCGGCGTTTTGACCGAAAAGCTTGCTTACAAGCCGCTTAGAAGCGCTCCGAGAATGTCTATTATGATTTCGGCAATCGGTGTTTCATACTTTTTGCAAAACTTTGCAACCTACCTTTTTTCAGCGCTCCCGAAATCATATCCTTCAATCGCCGTGCTTGACAGGAAAATTACAATCGGCACAATTTCAACCTCTCTTGTAACATTTATTACGCCGATTTTGACCATAGTGCTTGTTGTGGCGCTTGTTGCGCTTATCAGCAAAACAAAAGTAGGTATGGCTATGAGAGCAGTTTCAAAGGATTTTGAAACCGCACAGCTTATGGGCGTTAAAATCAACAATGTTATCAGCATAACCTTTGTTATAGGCTGTGCGCTTGCGGCAGTCGGCTCAATTCTCTATTTTACGCCGCGTCCGCAGGTTTATCCTCTTTCAGGTTCTCTTCCCGGCTTAAAATGCTTTGTTGCCGCGGTTTTCGGCGGCATCGGTTCAATTCCCGGCGCGCTTGTCGGCGGATTTTTAATCGGCCTTTGCGAAACGTTTATTAAAGCGGGAATTTTTTCGGAATTTTCCGACGCATTCACTTTTGTAATTTTGATAGTTGTGCTTTTGTTCAGACCGACAGGCTTGTTCGGCGAAAAAGAGCGTGAAAAGGTATAATAACGGAGAAGGTGCAGAATATATGAAAAAACAAACAAAATTTATCGCCACAATTCTGGCGGTTATAATAATTGCGGGTTTTGTGTTTTTCGCAGGTAATCTGCCTACAACCTCAATGCTCCGCACATCGCTCCAAATGGGCGTAATTTATGCGCTTTTGGCGGTGTCTATGAATATGCTCAACGGCGTTACAGGCCAGTTTTCGCTCGGTCTTGCAGGCTTTATGACGCTTGGCGCTTATACTTACGCTGTTTTAACAATTCCTGTGGAGGTAAGGGATAATGTTTATTATCTCTACGGCGTGGCAGACTGCATTAAAAACCTTGAACTGCCGATTATTCCCGCACTTATAGTTGCAGGCCTTGTTGCGGCGTTCTTTGCGTTTTTAATCGGTTTACCTGTTTTGAGGCTCAAAAGCGACTATTTTGCAATTGCAACACTCGGTTTTGCCGAGGTTGTGCGTATTGTTACCGCAAGCTCGTGGCTTAATAAGGTAACAAACGGCTCTCTCGGACTTAACAGCATACCGAAATTTAATTCGTACTATGCAATTTTCATTGTTGCCGCAATTTGTATTGCCATAATGTTTCTTATCAAAAATTCCACCTACGGCAGAGCATTTAAGGCAATTCGCGATGACGAAATTGCCGCCGAGGCAATGGGAATAAATTTGCAGAAACACAAAATTCTGTCGTTTGTAATAAGCTCGTTTTTTGCCGGAGTGGGCGGTGCGCTGCTTGCTATGTATCTTAAAGCAATTTCGGCAACTACATTTACGCTTGCAACCGCAACCTACTACATTCTCTTAATGGTGGTAATCGGCGGTATGGGAAGCTATTCGGGCAGTATTATCGCAGCGTTTTTGGTCATCTTTTCAAAAGAATGGTGGCTGCGCGGCCTTGACAAGCCGCAGTTTATAGGCGGTTTTCAAATTCCGCTTTTGCGCTCGGGCTTTAGAATGGTTATTTTCTCAGTCATTTTAATGATTGTCGTTTTATTCTTCCGAAAAGGAATTATGGGCGACAACGAGCTTACTTGGGATTACATTGCCTCAATTTTCAAACGCGGCAAAAAGGGTAAAAAAGCAGTTGAGGAGGTACAGAAATAATGAATGATAATGTACTTCACATAGAAAATATTGTTATGCAGTTCGGCGGCGTTGTTGCGGTAAGCGACTTTACGCTGGATATAAACAAGGGTGAAATCGTAGCGCTTATCGGCCCTAACGGCGCAGGAAAAACTACTGCATTTAACGTTATAACAGGAGTTTACGCTCCCACAAACGGCGCGGTTTACTTTAACGGCAAGCGCATTATTGAAAATTATCCTCACGGTAAAATGAAAAAGCTTTACAAAGGCGGAAATCTCGGCAAATACAAATCGGTTGTCGAGCCTACACCCGATAAAATTACACGTCTGGGAATTGCAAGAACATTCCAGAATATCAGACTGTTTAAAAATATGACGGTGTTTGAAAATGTCCTTATTGCAAAGCATTTAAAAAGAACCTCAAACATCTTTTCGGCAACCTTCCGCTTAAATTATAAAGAGGAGCAAAAGCACCGCGAAGAGGTTTTAAAGCTTTTGGATATTTTGGGGCTTTCATCGGTAAAGGATGAAAAGGCTACCAATCTTCCGTACGGAAAACAGCGTCATCTTGAAATTGCCCGAGCGCTTGCGACAAATCCAAGCCTGCTCCTTCTGGACGAGCCGGCGGCGGGTATGAATCCGCAGGAAACCGAGGAGCTTACCGCGTTTATAGGCAGAATCAGAGACCAGTTTAACCTTACAATACTTATGATTGAGCATCATATGGATTTGGTTATGGATATTTCGGATAGAATTTACGTTCTCGATTTCGGAAAACTCATTGCACAGGGTACTCCCGACGAGGTGCAGAACAATCCAAAGGTTATCGAGGCATATTTGGGGGTGAGCGACGATGCTTAAGATTAACGATTTACACGTTTCGTACGGCGGAATACGGGCAATCAGAGGCGTAAGCCTTGAAATTCCCGATAAAAAAATTGTAACGCTTATCGGAGCTAACGGCGCGGGAAAATCAACCACGCTGCGCACCGTTGCAGGTCTTGTAAAGCCTGATTCGGGTTCAATAGAGCTGGACGGAGAAGAGCTTACAGGCAAAAGTCCTAACGAAATTATTGAACGAGGTATTGCGCTTGTTCCTGAAGGACGAAGGGTTTTTTCAAATTTAACCGTGCTTGAAAATATAAAAATAGGCGGTTATTTGAGAAAAGACAGTCTTGACAGCGACATTAAAAAAATGTACGACCTTTTCCCGATTTTGAAGGAAAGAAACTGGCAGCAGGCGGGCACTCTTTCGGGCGGCGAGCAGCAGATGCTTGCAGTTGCGAGAGCGCTTATGAGCAAGCCTAAAATCATTATGATGGATGAACCGTCGCTTGGCCTTGCTCCGCTTATTGTGCGCGATATTTTTGATATTATCAAAGAAATAAACAATCAAGGCGTAACAGTGCTTCTTATTGAGCAAAACGCTAATATGGCACTAAAAATTGCCGATAAGGCTTATGTTATGGAAACAGGAAAAATAACAATGACAGGTACCGGCGCCGAGCTTTTGGCGGACGAAGACATACGAAAGGCATATCTTGGAAAGTCGGCAAAATAAAAAAGCGTTTTTAACGCATCAACCCCCTAACCCCCAATCTTGCAGGCAGGTAGGTACGCTTTTTTGAAACAAGCAAAATTGCTCACTCAAAACGAGCAATTTCCTATGTTATAAAAAAGCGTAATAACGCCTCAACCCCCTAACCCCATCTTGAGGGCAGGAGGTATGCTTTTTTTGAAACAAGCAAAATTGCTCACTCAAAACAAGCAATTTCCTATGTTATAAAAAAACACGGCTGTTTTAAAAACAGCCGTGTTTTAATGTCCCAAAGGCTTTTTTTCCATTAAATCTTTTTCTGTTGTAAGGTCGGCGTGCAAAAGCGCGGCAAACACAACCGCAAACGGCAAAAGCGTTACCCATATTGCCCTTGCGCCAAATAAATTGCAGAATACCGTTCCGAGCGACGCGCCCGACAAAAAGCATACAAGCATTATAGAGTGTTTAAAAAGCTTCGGGCGGTGAGAGCCGTCATTATGCTTAAAATGCTTAACCTCTTTTGCCAAGCCAACTCCTATTTGCCTTATATGATTTGTTGCAAAGGTTGTTGCCATAGGCACGCCCTCCGCCTGACGGAAGGTGTTATACTGCATTGACGCCATAAAATTTATTGCTATCTGCGAAATCTGCACAGGATATGAATCGGGTATAAATCCAAGCACCACTACAAAAACCATTTCAATCGCTATAAGCAGAGTGTCCCAACGTATAAAAAAATTGTGCTTTACCGAGTTTGGCAAAAGCTCCGAAACAAATGCGCCCGCAAGATATGCCGAAATCGGTATAATATAATAGAGCGCCTTGTGCCATTGACCGGCACCTATCGCAAGCCCCAAAAGAACAACATTACCCGTCTGCGCATTGCAGAAAACGTTTCCGCGAAGAAGATATGTATATGCGCCGAAAATTCCGGCAACGGTTATAAGCGTGTAAAAAACCCAGTTGCGTTCGCAAGTTAAATATACCGTTTCTTTCTTTTCCATATGTCTCACCTCACTGTAAACCTTATGCACTATTGTAGCATAAAAATAATACAAAATCAATAATGATATTTTACATTAAATTATTATGCCATATGCCGAAAAATTGTTAAAAATTATGCCTAACCCTTATTTTTCATTTTAATGACAAAATAATCACAGTAATTGACGCAAAATATCGGCTGTGATAATATGGCGTTATTAAGGAGGGAATAAAAATGAAAAACAAATTTAATTTTATAATTTTTTTGCTTTTCTTATCTATTGCCGCACCAACTGCATATGCACAGGATTTAGGCTATGTAAAGGAAACCGACATTGTAACATTTATTGATTACAGTCCGATAAATTCATATAACTACCGCAACAATACCTTTGTTGTTGCCGAAAATTTGGCTGATTACGGCTTTGAAGTAAAATGGGATAATACAGCGCGTGCGCTTTACATAACGCGTCCCGAGAAAAATTTTACACCATATATATCAGATTTTGTCAACGAAAAAAAGAAGGCGGTTACATATAAAAACCTTTTTAAAGTGTTTCCGACCGATATTAAAACATATATAAAAGGCGTTTTGTCTGAAAGCTACAATATAAACGGACTAACGGTAGTTAACGTTGATGCGCTCGGCGAATACGGAATATGCAGATATGACGATTCTTTGAGGCGGTTTGACGTTCTTATTATAGAAAAAGAAATAGAAAACTGCGAAGAAAAGGTTAAAAACGATGAAAATTACCTCGTTACCGAAAAAGGATTTTTTGAAAATGACAAGCTTGTTTACGGCATACGCACAAATATAAGCACATCAAAATATGGAAATACAACCACTTTAACTGTGGGAAATATAAAAAACGGCAAAGCCTTTAAGTCCGTCAACTCTTATATGTATATGTATAAAACAAAATACGAATATTCAAACTGCGCCGATTATACTGTAAATATTACTTCAAAAGACGAAAATTATCCGTCATATTCCCATCATTTCGGTAATAAGGCGTCGGTATATCTTGAAGAAGACGACCGTTTTAAATACGGATTTTATGTTCATTATGCCAATTTGGAAAACGGCGAGGAGGTACGGTATCTTCCCAAAACGGGCGAAATTTATCTTATGAAGGAAAAAGAAGATTTGCCATACGGAGAAAGCGTTATATATGATGATAACGGCAATGAAATTTATAACTACGAAACTTATCCCCGCAAGTTTAACGGCACGCTTTTTAAGGACGGCTATCCCATATACACAGGCGATATTCATTTTGACAGATTTGAAATTGAGGTCGGCAGCGGCATAAACAAGGATGTTAACCGCATTGTTGCGCTGTATGCGCCAACCTATTCCGACACCGACGGAGTGATTTATTATTATTCCAATTCTCCCGGCGATAATATCGGCTATGACAGTGTTTTTTACCGCGGAAACGTTGTAAACGGCGCGGCGCACGGCAATGGCACTTTGTATTATCTTGATTACGGGCAAAAAAGCTATGAAAGCAGCAGAGAAATTTTAGTATATACCGAAAAGCGCAACCCCGACAAAATAAGCGCAGTTGACGAAAGCATTATGTATGTCGGAGAATTTAAGGACGGTCTTATGGACGGCAAAGGAAAAATGTATAAAAACGGTGCGCTGACAACCGAAGGCACCTGGAAATCAGGTAAAAAATACGGATTTGTAACCGAATATGACGCATATTCAGACGAGATTTATCTTGCTTTTGAAGGCAATTATTCAAACGGAGTTAAAAACGGCGCGGGAATAGAATATGCCGCGAAGGGAAATCCGCAGTTTGAAGGTGTTTACAAGTGCTTTGACGGCACGTTTGAAAACGGAAGCATAAAACACGGCAAGCACTACGGATTAACATACAATGCCGAGAAAAACTGTCATGAGGTTTATTTGTCATATGAAGATTAGTCTTTAACATTTAAAAACATACATTAATATTATATATTTATCGAAAAGTAGGAGCTTTTTTAAAATGATTAGGTTTAATGAGGATGTAAAATAAGGTGTATAAGTTTTGAAAAAGCTCCTTACTTAACGCTGTATTTTTTTGGTGATACTCCAACTACTTTTTTAAATGTGCGCATAAAATTTGCGTAGTCGTTAAACCCGCTTTCTTCGGCGGCCTCCGATATGCTTTTTCCCGAATTTAAAAGCTTTTTTGCTTCGGAAATACGCTTTGAAGTTATATATTTTATAATGGTTGTGCCAAACATTTTTTTAAAAAGTGTGCAAAGATAGCTTACCGATACAAATGAATACGCCGCAATGTCGGCAAGGGTAATTGCTTCGTTATAATGCTTATTTATATATTTTACAGTGTTGCTTATAATTTTGTTTGTTTGATTAAAAACGCTCTCGCTGTATTGTGCATCAAGATTTTTTTGCGCAAATTTTTCGTTCAAAAACCTCAAAAACTCGTTTATAACGCAGTTTTTTGCTATGTCATCGCCAAAATTTTGTTCTTTCTTTAAATTTTCTATAAGGTTTTTTATGTATTTAAGCTCGTCAAATTCAAGTGAAATTCTGTTTCCCAAGGTGTTGTCTCGCGCGTAAAAGCAAACGGACAAATCGGTATTATCGGTAGAATTACCGTAAATATATTGCGGATGAATTTGAAAAACATATCTTTCAAAATTGTCCTTGTCCTTAAATGTTATTTTGTGTGGTTCAAACTGATTTATTATGAAAATATCACCGTCGTTCACCTCGTAAATTCTATCATCAATAAGAAAGCAGCCGCCTCCGTTAAGACACAAAAGCACCTCGCAGCACTCGTGAACGTGAATAAGTGTTTCCTCCACGCCCACCTTTGAATAAAATATTCCGTATCCACCGGTTGTAAGCGAATTATTTATTGCCGCACTGCATTTGCTAAAAATTACATTCATATAAATCACCCGATTTTATTTTATCATAACACAAAAAGAATTGCAACAAAAACAGTAAAATATACAAAGAAATTGCAAATTATTAATGTTAAAATAACAATATAGGGGGTGTTTGCGATAATTGAATTTAAAATTTTAAATGTTAACGGTGATGTTAAATTTCGCGAAAGCGGCGAAAAAATAAACTGTGAATACAGTGGCAAATTTTGCGAGGGTGACAAAATCGTTATAAAAACAAGTGACGAGGAATATCTTGCCGTAAAGCTTGACAAAACGCTTAAAGAGAGCATTGTGTTTTTGCCCAATAAGCTTATGGAGTACGAAATTCCGTACGGAGCGCTTATGGCAGGCTATGACGAAAAAGCTTTTTCGGGCGAAAATCACGTATTTTCGGTTTACGAGCCGAGCAATGATGAAATTTACGGCGAAAGAAACATTGCTCTTAATTCGCACGATTTGAGCGGTCAGAAGGGAGTTTATCCCCACGCGCACGCAAATCTGGTAACGAGAAACGAGCCTTGCTTTTTTGAGCGAAACGCTATTGACGGCGTATGCGAAAACAAAAGCCACGGCAATTTTCCGCATCATTCGTGGGCGGCAGGCGCACGGGAGGATTTGGAATATTACATAGACTTCGGCACCTTTGTTGAGGTTGAAAAAATAGTATTTTTCCTTCGCGCGGACTTTCCACACGATACATACTGGAAAAATGTTGACGTAGAGTTTTCGGACGGAGAAAGATTAACCGCAAGCTTTGAAGAAACCGCAGACGGTCAATCTCTTGTTCCCGACAAACCTAAAATTACAAAAACAATACATCTTACAAACTTTAAGCAAGCCGTTTATCCGTTTTCGTGGGCGGCATTGTCGCAAATTGAGGTGTACGGAAAATATATTAAGGAGGATTTAAGTAAAATGGAAATCAGATGCGCGTCCAATCCAAAGGACGTAAAACACTACACAACCGAAAGATTAAGAGAGGAATTTCACATTTCAAAGCTGTTTACAAAAGATAATATAAGAATGGTTTACAGCCATATCGACAGAATTATCACCGCAGGACTTATGCCCATTTATCACGAGCTTAAGCTTGAAGGCGGCAAAGAGCTTGCAAGCGATTATTTCCTTGAAAGACGCGAAATGGGCTGTATAAACATTGGCGGCAAGGGCATTATTACGGTGGACGGAAAAGAATACGAAATGAATCCGCGAGACGGAATTTATATCGGAAAAGGCAATAAGGAAATTGTTTTCAAGTGTGTTGACACTGCAAATCCGCCGAAATTTTATGTATCATCCTGCCCCGCGCACAAGGAATACCCGACCGTTAAAATCGACATCACAAAAGCAAAAAAAGTTCCGTGCGGCTCGGTTGCGGACTGCAACAAGAGAGTTATCAATCAGTACATACACCCCGAGGTTATTAAGTCCTGTCAGCTTGCAATGGGGCTTACCCAGCTTGAGGAAGGCTCAAACTGGAACACTATGCCGTCGCACACACACGACAGACGTATGGAGGTTTATCTTTATCTTGATATGGACGATAACGACGCAGTATTTCATATGATGGGCGAGCCGAACGAAACACGCCACATCATTATGCACAACGAAGAAGCGGTTATTTCTCCGAGCTGGTCAATCCACTCGGGCGTCGGCACAAAAAATTACTCGTTTATATGGGCAATGTGCGGTGAAAATCAGGAATTTGACGATATGGACCATATCGAAACGAGAGATTTGAGATAATTTGGAATAAAAATTTCAAAAAGGAGAGAAAAAGTATATGTTCAGACTGGACGGAAAAATTGCACTTGTTACCGGCGCGAGCTACGGCATAGGCTATGCAATCGCAAAAGGCTTTTCAAACGCCGGAGCAAAAATCGTGTTTAACGATATAAACAAAGAAAACGTTGAAAAAGGTCTTGCAGCTTACAAAGCCGACGGAATTGATGCAAAAGGCTATGTTTGCGATGTAACAGACGAGGACGCCGTTAACAAAATGGTTGCGGATATTGAAAAAGAGGTCGGCGTAATTGATATTTTGGTTAACAATGCCGGAATTATCAAAAGAATACCAATGTGCGAAATGAGCGCAAAGGATTTCAGACAAGTTATAGATGTTGACCTTAACGCTCCGTTTATCGTATCAAAGGCGGTTATTCCTTCAATGATTAAAAAAGGTCACGGAAAGATTATAAACATTTGCTCAATGATGTCGGAGCTTGGCAGAGAAACCGTTTCGGCATATGCTGCGGCAAAGGGCGGACTTAAAATGCTCACGCGAAATATTTGCTCGGAGTACGGCGAATATAATATTCAGTGCAACGGCATAGGCCCGGGATATATTGCAACGCCGCAGACTGCGCCGCTTCGTGAAAAGCAGCCCGACGGCTCAAAGCACCCGTTCGACAGCTTTATCTGCGCAAAAACTCCTGCCGGCAGATGGCTGGAGCCGGACGAGCTTGCAGGTCCTGCGGTATTTCTTGCCTCCGACGCGTCAAACGCCGTAAACGGTCACATTCTCTATGTTGACGGCGGTATTCTGGCTTATATCGGAAAACAACCTAAATAATGTCTACCGAACAAATGGTTTTGCGAAACCATTTGTGTGAAATTTACAATTT
>JALEIO010000108.1 GCA_022769845.1 Oscillospiraceae bacterium | reverse complement strand
GTAACACTTGCAAAATCGGGTATCAGCATTGCTGTGTGCGATATAAACGAAGAATCAATTCAAAAAACTGTTGACAAAATTACGGGAATGGGTGGAATCGCAAAAGGATATACAGCAGATGTAACGGAATCGAAAAGTATTGACGAGGCAATTAATAATTCTGTAAAGGATTTTGGAAGGCTTGACATTATGGTACATATTGCAGGCGGCAGTGCAAGAATTGCAGGCAAAAACGCAAAATACGTACCTCTTGTTGAACAGGAGGATTATGTAATTGACAGAGTTTTGAAGGTGAATTTATACGGCGCCTTTTGGGCGAGCAGAGCTGCAGCGAGGGTTATGATTAAGCAAGGTGAGGGCGGAAAAATAATTAATTTTTCGTCGGCAGTTGGCATAAACGGACTTAAAAACTGTTGTGATTATGCGGCGTCAAAAGGCGGTGTTATGTCGCTTACAAAATCTCTTGCAAAAGAGTTGGGTCCGTATAAAATTAACGTTAACTCGGTTGCTCCGGGAATTGTTATGCGTCCCGAGGAAAGCGGAGGAAGTGACAGAGCGTTGAATACAAATGTTTTGGGTGAAAAATGTACTGCGGATGATATTGCAAATTTAGTGGAATTTTTAGCGTCGGACAAGGCAAGATTCATAACCGGACAAACATATGTATGTGACGGCGGAAGAACATTATCTATGAAAGGAACTGATTAATATGAAAGCAATGCTTGTTGATGAAAATAAAAATTTAGTATGGTCGGAGGTTGAAAATCCGATTATAAAGGATGATGAAGTTCTTGTAAAAATTTATGCAACAGCATTAAATCGTGCAGATCTTTTGCAAAGGCAGGGAAAATATCCGTCCCCCGCCGGTTGCCCGGAATGGATGGGCTTGGAAATAGCAGGCGTTATTGTTGAAATCGGTAAAGCTGTGACAAGGTGGAAAGTTGGAGACAAGGTTTGTGCACTTCTCGGCGGCGGTGGATATGCAGAATTTGCAGCCGTAAAATATGATATGCTTATGCCGATACCCAAGGGGCTTACCATGGAGGAGGCTTCTGCACTTCCCGAGGCTTATGCAACATCATATCTCAATTTATTTATTGAGGGTCATCTGGAAGAAGGCCAAACGGCATTTATCCCTGCAGGTGCAAGTGGCCTGGCGTCAGTAGCTATTCCTATGGCAAAGGCATTCGGCGCAAGGGTAATTACATCTGTTTTGTCTGATGAAATCGCAGAAAAAATCAAAGACTTGGGCGCTGATATAATTATAAATTCTACTGTCCAAAGCGTGGAAGAGGTATTAAAATCCGAAGAAGAAAAGGGGACACCTGTTAATGTTTCTATGGATTGTCTGTGCGGCGAAACACTCGGAAAGAGCCTTCCATACATGGCAAGAGGCGGTTACTGGATTGTAATCTCCACCCTTGCAGGGACAGAAACAAACGTGCTGCTCAGACCGCTTTTAACCAAAGGTCTGCATCTTGTAGGCAGTATGCTCAGAAACAGAACTCCTGAATTTAAGGCATATATATTGTCTGAGCTTGAAAAAAACGTATGGCCGAAAATTGAAAACGAAGAAATAAAGCCGTCAATATATAGAGTTCTGCCCATAGAACAGGCAGCAGATGCTCACGCAATTCTGGAAAGAAATGAAAATGTGGGCAAGGTTGTACTGGAGGTTTTTCATGAGTAAAAGGAAAACAATATTTTCTGCACTTTTGGTAATGTTTTTATGGGGCTCACTTTTTCCGATGATAAAAATTGGATATAAAGCATATAACATTACATCTACAGGGGATATATTGTTTTTTGCAGGAATAAGATTTACAATATGCAGCTTAATAATTTTACTTTATAGTCTTATAAAAAACAGAGTTAGCTTTAAGGCTGAAAAACACAAAATTCACTTAATAGCACTCTCGGGATTGTTTGCAATAATTCTGCATTATTCGTTTACATATATGGGGCTGAATCTTACTGACAGCTCTAAAACCGCCATTATAAAGCAAGTCGGGGTATGCTTTTATGTTTGCTTCTCGTGGTTGTTTTTTAAAGACGATAAGCTCACGGTAAAGAAGCTTGCCGGCGTATTACTTGGGTTTAGTGGAATAGCGGCAATTAATATGTCATCTAATGGGTTTACATGGCATTTGGGAGACTCTTTGATTTTACTTGCATCTTTTTGCACCGTATTTTCAAATGTAATAAGTAAAAAGCTTTTTAATAGCGTAGACCCTGTAACTGCCACAGGTATTTCACAGTTATTCGGAGGAATTGTGCTTTTGGTAATCGGAGTAATTATGGAAGGTCGAATATCTTTGGAATTTAATATATCTGTTCTCATATTTGTGTACATATGCGCAGCGTCCGTATTAGGATATTGCATTTGGTTTGTAATTGTTAAATACAATTCGCTGTCCAAGCTTTTTATAATTAAATTTGCCGAGCCGGTTTTCGCAAGCATTTTGGCTGCATTGCTGCTTGGTGAAAACATTTTCAGCATACAATATTTATTGGCTTTTCTGCTTATCGGCGGAGGAATATATATATCAAACACATAAGACAACGGCAGTATGGATGATAAAAAGCATCCATACTGCCGTTTTTATAATTTGCGGTTATTTGTATTATTGCTGCGAAATTCAACAGGTGTAATACTTGTTTTCATTTTTGTCACTAATCTTAACCGTGCTGACATATCCGTCGCATATAACATAAAGGCAAGATTTGATAATATAAATTTAGGGTGTATTCGCGTAAATAAATTCGAATTTTATAAAGTCATTTACATTTTTTTAAGACGATTACTGATGATGAGATACAAATTATATTTAAATGATTGATTATTTCAATAGATTATGGTATAATGAGGGTATGTTCGAGGACGCCCCTCATTTTCTTTTTATGTTGCGATTTCAATGTAGGCTTCAGACTTTTAGCGATGGAAACGGCAGAGTCGGCAGAATGATAATGTTTACGGAGTGCTTAAAAAATAATATTGTTCCGTTTATCATTGATGACAGCCTCCGGACAGACCCTCTTTTCAGTTGTCCTTGCATTTTAACAATCGGTTATCCGGTCGTTTTTTTGTACGCAAAATTTATACGAGGTGGTGATTTTTCTTATATAATGAGAGGGGGTGTGTACATATTTTTTTACTCCTCTCGGAGTCCAAGAATATGTCCGCACCCCCCACCTATATAATAAAGCTGCAACGGTAATTTTGATGTTTTAAAACTTTAATAGCTTTATAAACAAACCGCCCTGAACTGTGCGATTTTGAAATCCGCGCATAACAGCGGTGCTTGAATAATACCAATCTGTAAACGGGACATGGTCGTTTGTGTCCTTGAGCATATTAAGCATTGACGATATAATTTTATCTGTGTATTCTTTATCATCCGAAAGAATTGTCGACCACATTTGCCAGTCGCTTTTTGTATAATCACTGCGGCTATCCAGTGGCACACCGTACTTGTTGATTTTAGTTTTATAATATTTTATTTCGTCGTCAAAAATATCGGAATCGAAAATATTTAAATCGAAAAGTTTATCCCAAACAAGATTATATTTAATACTCCAACTGTTGCTTTTATCAAATGACAGTTTATAATGATCGCCGTCATATGCTTTTTCTTTCCACTGCGATGCGAGGTTTTTCGCAAGAGAAATGTATCTTTCGCCATCAAGTGTGTTGTCCATCATATCAAGAAGCATACCCCATGCGGCAATACCCAAAATTGCCTTAATCGAAAGATTGCAGTTATGTGCGAGGTGACCTGCAAAATCGTCGGTGCATAACTGATTTTCGGGGTCAAATCCAAATTTCACAAGATAATCTGCCCATTTTTGTAAAATATCGAAATGTTTCATTGCGTAATCTGCACTTTTTGTCTTTTTGCATATCGCCGCAACGCACAAAATCATATTTCCGCATTCTTCAATCGGCATTTGATAATCATACATAAGTTCACCCGCCGCCAGCCCGTAGACCTGACCGTTAAGCAGCGGATATTGTCCAACATCATGCGGCGCAAAGTCAAATCTCCATTTTTCGCTTGCGGCAAAATCGAATATCGGTTCAAGCATATATTCAACAAGTTTCGGTTCGTATATGAGAAAAAGCGGTATTGACGGATAGGTTACGTCAACTGTTGCGGCGCACCCGTTTGAAAAACATTCTTTTGACACAAAAAGCGCCTTTTCGCCGTCATAAGCAAGTTTGTGCGCGGCAATCGTTTGACGGTACGCAATGGATATAATTTCAGCATAGCTGTCTGAAATTTTTTGCGCGTCATTTATGAGATTTTTGTCAAATTGCGTTGCCTTTTGGGCGATATTTTCGTAATTTTTCAGTGCGTCGCTCAAAGCATCAAAAAAACTTTCTCCGTCTTTTTTGTAATATGCGTCAATCTTTTTGCCGAAATATTCGAGAGAATGAACATCGTCATACCCAATACACAAGAAGTCGTTTATGATGTTTTTGCCCACTTTAAATTCGTTAAGATAATACAAAACGGGATATACCGCATTTTCACTTTTGCCTGCCTTTACTCTTTTGCGGAACAAAGATGAAATTTCTGTTTTGTTGCCTCGGTAGAAGCGTGTTTTTAGAACATCGTCAGCTGTGCCGATTTTGCCGTTTCTGGCTGCAAGATGTAAGTGTCCCCAACTTATGCGTAAGTTGTCACCACTGGTTTCTAACATTGTATTACTGCAATTTGTTATGTAAGCAGAAATATCGCTTTGTCCGAAGTAAACCGTTTCGTCAGGTTCATTTACCGCCAAAAGTGCTGAAACATCAAAGTAAAATGAACATTTATGGTCCAATCCGTCAAGTGATTTAACCGAGTAGGAAACATATGAAACGGGACGGCTCAAAAGTTTTAAATTATTCAATATAAGCGGAGTGAAGAAACACACCTCAAGTTCTATTTTTTCGTCCGCAAAGTTGTATATGGTTTTGAGTGGAGTTACGCGTACACTTTTTTGGGCAATTTTTTCAGGCCCGAAAACATTTTGATTTGGATTGTGACACATTCTGCCCATAAACACTTTTGGAACACCGTCGATTGTGATTATTCCCGTCATTGAATGTTGAGTGCCGGTCCAGTGACGCGTAAAATCGCCGTTTAATGTATCGCACATTGACCATACGCTGAAATACGGATCACAAGTAATAAGCGGATATGCCGGAAATTTTTGTGTTGAATAATTCATAATAAACTCCTTAAAAATTTTTTTGACATTTAAAGTATATCATTGTATAATTGATTCAACAAGGAATAAATTAAGCAAAAATGTGAGGAATATTGATATGAAAGAGGATATTGTTTCATTTGCTGAAAATAAAGAATTGCCGTTTCGAATGACGATGTGCGGAATTTCGTATTGTGACGGCAGTTACAGAATTGAGCGAAAAAACTCAAAACTGTACGTTATAGAATATATAATTTCAGGCACAGGAACGGTGATTGACAACGGCAAAATTTATCATCCGCGAGAGGGAGATATTTATTTCCTAAAGCGGGGTGAAAATCATTTGTATTATTCGGACTCCGATACTCCGTGGACAAAAATATGGATGAATTTTTCGGGAAAACTTGCTGCAAATATTATCGAGTGTTACAATCTCGAAAATGAGGTGTTTTTTCACGCACCGGAACTTAAAAAGTTTTTTTATGAAATATATGATATTTCGCGGTCGAACATTGGTGCAAAGGCGGTTTGCGAACAGACTGCGGTGGTATTTATGCGTCTTGTGCAACGGCTTTGCGAATTTTGTGACAGAACGTCTTGTATGCGCGGACAAATTGCATATGATGTAAAAGAATACATTGACGATATGACTGAATATTCCCAAAATCTTGACTGTATCGCATCGAAACTGTCTTATTCAAAAAACCATATAATACGCGCATTTAAAAATGAATTCGGCATAGCGCCATATGAATATATGCTGCGCCGCCGATTTGAAATAGCAGCTTCTTTGCTGAAAAATACTGCTTATTCCGTAGCGGAAATATCAGAAAAACTCGGATTTTGCGATGCGGGGTATTTTGCGGGTCAGTTTTACGCACGATATAAAATGTCGCCGAGCAGTTATAGAAAAAACACAAATACTGTGTAATAGTCTCGACTTGAAGGGTATTGTGCATAGGAGTGGCAGTGCTCCTTCTCCGCCAATGAAATCCCTCGCATTTGAGGCGAAAATCCCAGAGCTATCAAGGCTTTGGGATATTTTTTTGTCCTAATGTTATATAAAATTTCGATTTTTAAAAATTATAAAATTTACTAAAAATCAAAAAAAAATGCTGTTTATAAAGTGCGGAATTTTGATATAATATAATCTGGATAAATACAAAACGTCAGCAGGGGGGATATGTTGTGCAAAATTATGATGTATGCAAGATTTTTAATATGAATAAGGAGTGGAAATTTTATTATGGCGAGCCGTCATATACCGTTTCAAACGATCACCATGAATCTTATATTAACGCACAGGCGGGCGGTGCAATAGGAGCCGCCGGCATTGTTTTTGACGACAATGATTGGGAAAAAGTTGACTTGCCGCATGATTATCTCACCGAAACCGAATTTGGCGAGAATAACCTTATATCCCACGGTTACAAGGAAAGAAAAAACGCGTGGTACAGAAAGACATTTGTTATGGATGAGAGTATGGCGGCAAGCTCGGTAAAGCTTGTGTTTGAAGGCATAAGCGTTCATTCGGAAATATACTTCAACGGCTCTCTTATGGCTCATTCTTTCAGCGCGTATAACGAAATTGAGATTGATTTGACCGATAGAATATATTACGGCGAAAGAATTAATACAATAGCTGTGCATATAGACGGAATGTCGACAGAGGGTTGGTGGTATGAAGGCGCCGGAATTTACCGCAATGTGCGTTTATATGTAAAGCCGCTTCTTCATATTGCACACAACGGAATATGGATAAAGCCCGTATTGCGAAACAATTCGGAAAATGATTGGGATGCCGTTATTGAAATAACCGCGGAAAATTCCGGATATGATGACGAAAAATATGCATTATATATCGCAATATGCGACGGCGGCAGCATTATATGCGAAAAAACGTCGGAAATGTTAAGCTGTTTAAGCGACGGCAAGAAGGTATCATCAATGAGTCTTGAGGTGAAAAATCCGATACGGTGGGATGTTGATAATCCAAAACTATATGCCGTTACGGTTAAATTGTTGTATAATGGCAGTGTTGTTGAGACTGAAACGATTAATTTCGGATTCAGAACATTCGGCCTTGATGACGAAAACAGGCTGTGTCTTAACGGAAGAAGAATTTTTCTTAACGGAACCTGCAATCATCAGGATCATGCCGGAGTAGGTGTTGCTGTGCCCGATTCAATGCAGTATTACAGAATGAGAAGGCTTAAGGAGCTCGGCAGCAATGCATACAGATGCGCACATAATCCGCCTTCTAAGGCTATACTTGACGCCGCAGATAAATACGGTATGCTTGTAATGGACGAAAACAGAAGATTTGAAAGTACGCCTGAAGTTCTCTCGGACCTTGAAAATATGGTGCGGCGTGACCGAAATCATCCGTCTGTTGTACTATATTCTTTATTTAACGAAGAATCTCTCCAGAATACCGACGAGGGAGCCGCTATATTCAGAAGAATGAAAAGCCGTGTTTTGAAGCTTGATGATACAAGGCTGATTACAGGCGCGGTGAATGACCGCATACGCAAAACCGGAGCAGCTCATGAGATGGATATTATGGGTGTAAATTACTGTACTAAATACATTCCGGAAATGCATATGCAGTATCCTGATATTGCGCTTTTCGGCTCGGAAAACAACAGCGCCACAACAACGCGCGGCTGTTTCTGCACGGATATGCACAAAAAGCAGGAGCTGTCTGAATATGACGAAGAGGCGGTTGCGTGGGGACTTAATGTGCGTGACGGCAGAAAATTCTTTAAGGATAACGAATATATGTCCGGGATGTTTGTGTGGACGGGATTTGACTATCGCGGAGAGCCAACGCCGTTTAAGTGGCCGTCCTGTTCATCTCAATTCGGAATAATGGACTTATGCGGTTTTGCCAAGGAGGCATTTTATTTTCACAAGGCTTGCTTTACAGATGAACCGATGATTAGACTTTTTCCGCACTGGAATTGGAATAAAGGGGATATCGTCCGCGTTATGACCGTAACAAACTGCGATGAAGCGGAGCTTTTTCTAAACGGAAAATCGCTCGGAAGAAAAAAATCGGATGTGTTTACTCAATGTGAATGGAAGGTTCCCTTTGAATCGGGCGTAATTTTGGCAAAGGCATATAAAAACGGTGTTGAAGCGGCTTTTGATGAGCGTAAAACAACGTCAAAACCTGAAAAAATAGTTCTTGAGCCTGA
>JALEIO010000102.1 GCA_022769845.1 Oscillospiraceae bacterium | reverse complement strand
GCCGTTTAACACCTTTGCGCCTGCGCCTACTGCTTCATTTTCAAAATCGGTTTCAAAAAGCGTAACCTCTTTTTCATTCAAAGCAAATACGCTCGGTGCGCAAATTACACTTATCACCATACTTAATGCTAACACCATTACCAATAGTCTCTTCATTTTTTACCTCCTGAAAATTTATTATTTAATTACATTAAGGAATGTAAACAAAGATGTGTCTTTAGATTTTCCTATGCCGCTGCCGTATTCAATCCAGCCTTTTCTGCCCGCACCGTCGTTATCGTTTACAAGCATTGAAAAGCCTATTTTTGAAAGAGTATCAAAGTCTATGTTGCTTGCAGTTATTTCTTTCCACGGAATACTTACCTCATAATAGGTGTGTGTTCCTTCTCTTTTTATTGCGATTTCAGCACTTTCCACCTTTCCTGCCGGAAATGCGTTTCCCTCCGACGCGTGCCGCCAAACAGTTGCGCCTTTCGGAGTGTCCGAAAACGAAATTTCGGTAAACGTTCCGCCGACAAACACGTCGTGCTCGGTCTCACGGAACGTTATTCCGAACTGCACCGAATCGTTGCGCCAAATATTACCGTCGCTATCGTTTGCAGAATGTATGTCATCGGTAACGTCAAGATAAAGATACATATTTTCTTTATCATACTGAATTATTGTTTTTGAGCTCAAATCGTTTTCACCTGCCCAGGTATATCCCGCCGACAGATAAACCTGCTCGGAGGAATCGGAATAAAGGGTTGTGCTTTTATCCCACTCATTATCCTCCAAAACGGCGTCAATTTTAGGCGGCGTTTTTGCATATCGTGCGGCGGTAAAGTCTACCTTCTGCGAAAAATCATATACTGCTCCGCTGTCGGTATAAACTGTATATTTTATCGGATAAATTGCAAGACGCGGAATTCTTCCTGTTATAAATTTAATACTGCCCACACTGCTTTCGGGGATTGTATTAAACTTAACCTCGCCTATGCTTCCTGCAATTTCCTTCGGCTCGGTTATCCTGATTTTTCCCGTAATGGGCAAACCTACCGAATTGTTTTTAACGTTTATGCTTAAATTCCATCTCGTTACGCTGCCGCCAACAGGCTGCGCCGTAATACGGCTTTCAACCGCTTCCTTCGTTTCTATCGGAAATTCATATATAAACGCTGTTTTTTCGTTGTCGTACACATACATTTTAACGCTTGTAACAATATTCTTTTCACCCGAAATCTTGAATTTATATTTTGAATTTAATTTTAAATCAGCCTTTTCTCCAAGCACTTCAATATTATTCGGAGCTTTTATTTCGCACGTTAAGCCCGTATTTTCAAGCTTTATCGGCTCAATCGCAAGTATACTGCTCTCTGCCGCCGAAAAACTCGTTTTCTCAAATTCTATCGGGTTTTCACAAATCTCAACATCTTGTATATCGCCCTCGATATACTGCACTAAATCACTTATTGCTATTGAATAAACTCCGTTTTTTCCGTATATCGTTTCTTCATTGCCAAAAAGGTCGATAAGCTTAACGCTCGGCGCACTGCACTTAAATGAAAAAACCTTTGTTTTGCCGTCATTCGACCATACCGGCATTGCCAAACCGTTATCTGCCGGACGTTTGAAAATATACGCGAAAGTTCCGTTATCCTCGCTGATTTTCTTATAAATTTTCGCGTTCATCAAAATTTTGTTCATATTCGCGTCCGCAATAAAATTCTCTCTCGCCGCGTAGTTTACCTTTGCCGCGTCGGGTATTGACGTTTCAACGTGACCGAAATTCGATTCTGAGTGAGCGTCGTTCGAGCCGTCTCGCGAAAAATCATAAAACGTAAATGCGCCTGTAAGTCCTTTCGCATTATACATAATATATGCTCTTGTGTTCACAGTAGCCTGCATAAGCGTTGTAGGCGCGATTTTTCCAAAAGAATAATATCCAAGCTCCGAATAGTTTACAACCGGCTCTTTACCTGCGTATTTTGTGTAAATATCTTTAAACTTCTGCGTTTCGGAAAGTCTGCCCACCTCGGGAAGGTCTGGGTGCGAATACGGGTGAACGGTTATCGTGTCGGCATATTCTTCTATGCCGTCAATCTTCATAACATCCTCAAAAAAATCAACTGTTGAAGCGCCTTGCATATTGGTAATGCTCATAATTCCAACATTTGATGTTTTGTCGTATTTTCGTATTGCCTTTGCAACCTCAAGCGCAAATTTTCCGTACTGTGTTGCCGTTGCGTCTGCCTGATTAAATGATTTTATGTTCGGCTCATTCCATATTTCGTAGGAATGAATATACACATTCTGCTTTTTAAGCTCGGAAATTAAAAATTCGGTATAGCCCACAAATCCCTTTATAGCCTCATC
>JALEIO010000092.1 GCA_022769845.1 Oscillospiraceae bacterium | reverse complement strand
TTAAGGTGATATTGCTGACTGCCTTGCCGCAGCTTACCGTTATTTTGTCCGATTGCGAAAGCCTTTTTATATTTTCGTTTGTAAGATAAATTTCAGCTATTCCGATTCCGTTTGAAAATACATCTGCCTTTTCATTAACCGATCCTATCGAAACCACAGCTTCATCTTTGTCGCCGCCGTCGGCAACATCAAACTCTACAAGGTAATGACCTTCACCGAAATTCTTTAGCGCGTCAATGCTCGGATACAAATTTGCACCGTCTTTATAAAACATAGTAATATTATTTTCTCTGTCAAATATTGACTCTGTGCCGCTTATAATATCAAAGGTCAAAAATCCTTCGGCGTTGGTCGGAATTTCACCCTCAAGCGAAAATGAGTTAACACCCTTTATCAAGCTAAAAGGCTTTTCACAAATATTTATGTCTCCTATATTGCACACGGCTGTTACATTATCATCATTGTCAAAACCCATAACCTGTGCGGCAACAAGTATTGATTTTCCCGCATATTTATCAATACCGCCGTTCTCAATATTTTCTATAATATGAATATCGTCAGCTGTAAAATCAGCGTCCGAGCTTATAAAAAGCTTAACCCTCGGATTGTCCGATTCAAAGCTTGAGCCTTTGCCGCTTCCGCTTAAATAAGGTATATTGCTGTTTACAGAAAAATCTGCCGCAAGGCTTTCCCATTCATCAGTATCAGCAAATGTTTTTGTTACCTCAAACAGATTTTCTTTGCCGTCAATTTCAACCTTTGCCGTAATATTTTTTCCGCTCTCACCCTTAACCTTGGCGCTAAAACGATAATTGGTCGTTTTTACATCGTCGCTGCTGCGCTCAAGGCTGATATTATCAAAATAGAATTTTTCGTATTTATATATATTATTTCTGTTTGAAAGCGTTGTGGTGCCGGGCTTATATTTACCCGTTGTGATTATCCATAAGGTAGTATAGCCGTCGTCGTTAAATTCATCTGCTGTCGGAATAAATGTGGTAGAATATTTCGTCCACTGCTTAACGGTTTTATCCATAACAAGGTTATGCGTCCAATCCTTATAATCAAGAACGCCGTTCTTTAACTCACTGTCGGTGTTTACCGAGAGTTCATTATCGTCATACGGGGTTCTGCCGCAGTATATCGCTCTTCGGTGAGAGCTTTCCATCATCCAGAACGAAAGTGTATATGTTTCGCCTGCCTTAAGCATACTGTCAGACAGTTTTACCCTTATTCCCATATAATCCGTCCACTCTTTATTTTTCGGATTAAAAACAGTAAGACACCGCTCGCTGCCCTCCGGCGGAATAAGTTTTGAAACTCCGTCCTGCCAATTTATAACAACGGTTTCTTTTCCGCCTTCTGCCTTATATTGATAATTATAAGGCTCCACCATATCCTGATTTTCAGTATAATAAGGCGTTGATGCTCTTGCCGAAGTCCACTTTCCGAGGTCGTCCTCGGCATTTAAGCTAACGTCACCCGCAATGTCGTCGTCGGTTTCAAAATCCCACGAGATTACGTCACTGCCCGACGCGCTCTCATAAAAACTTCCTCCTATATCCGTTGTAAGAGAAGCTTTGCCCGAAGATGTAATCTTTATTTCTCCGCCTGATGCCTCCGCATCGCCGCCGCTAATATTCCAGCCCTCCATACCGTCTGTAAAGCTTGCGTCGGCGCGGATTAAATCCAACCCTGCCGATACACCCAGCATTACAGCGCTGTTTTGAACATATGCCGCAAGCGAAACGGACGGTGTGCATATCATAGCAGCAGCGCAAAGATATGCCGATATTTTTTTGACAACTGTGTTTTTATTCATATCTGACCTCCATCCTGTTGTTTACTTTCAACATAATAAAATGCTTTTTGAAAATGCCGAGCAGAAAAAGGAGCCGTGCAGCATAAAATTTGCACTGCGGCTTAATACAGTCCGCAGCCCTGCCTTAATCTGCGCATTAATTGCTCGACTGATCCGGAGCGGTCTTTTCAGAAATACTCATCATATTTCTGTCTGCGTTGTAATCGCTTTCATATCCGAGCAGCTCCGAAATTTCCGCAATCGGCAAATATGTCTTTTCGCCGTTTGTTACCACGCTGTTGTTTAGCGTATAATCCTTAAAGGCACGTTTGATTACATTTCCCTCATTAACTTCATAGAAAATGCCGTCTTTTATAAAGCTTATTTTTCCGCCGAGTTTTACATATGAAATTCCCAATATATCAAAAAGCTCACCGGCCTCTATATATGAAACGCCATCCTGCGAAAGTGTCGCAGTATCTTTATCCTTAAATTCTGCCAAAACCGAATTGTATACTACACGCAGAGTTGAATTATCATCCTTAAGTATCTCGCTGTAATACTTCTGCGGGTCTACAATCGCCCAATACTGCGGCTTTGCCTGATATGCCCTGTCAAATATTCCACAGTATTCCGCTCTCGGAAATGTAGATATTACATTTTCATATGCGAACTGGTCGGCAAACGTCCAGAAATTTACACGGTTTATATGCTTTGCATACTGCCTGTAAATCTTAAAAAGCTCTGCATATGCAGTTGCCTGCGTAAACTCCACTTCTTTAGGAAGTCCGTCCTCATACAAAAGCTTTTTCGCTGCTTTTTCGTTCTTTGAATAAGCGTTTAAATCCAGCTCTGTGATATCAATAGAAACACCAAGACTCAAATATTTTTCAAGCGCGCGTCTTACAGTGCTCGGAACTATGTCAACAGTGTAATGCGACTGCATACCAATAACGTCAACACGCCTTCCGCGCTCCTTCAAGCCCTTTACAAGCCGATAGACCGCTTCGCATTTATTCTCGTTCTGCTCGCCGTAGTCATTGTATCTAAACGCTATATTGTTATAGCCAACCTCCTCGGCGCACTTAAACGTGTAATCTATATAATCAGGTCCCAGAACGCTGTACCATGACCCCAGTTCTCTGTACTGCAAGCTTCCGTCATCATTAACACCGCCGACAGCTTCGTTTACAACGTCCCAAGTAGGAATATGCCAGTTGGAATAGTCTATGCCGTCCGCATATTCGTCAGGGTCGCCGTCACCCTCAAAGTGCTTCATAATTTTTGTAACGTATTCCTTTATGAATTTAAGCGCCGAATCTCTGTCTACATAACTGCCGTCCGCGTTTGTTACATATTTTTTTGCGGAGCTTCGTTCCCATATAAGAGCGTGCCCTATCATTTCCAATCCGTTGCTCTGCGCAAAATCCATTACCTTATCGGCGTCGGTGAAGGTGTATGTAAATTCGGTAGTTCCCTTAAGTATTTCGTTTATTTTTAAAAGACCATCCGAAACCACAGTATTAAAATGCTTCTTAAGCAGCCTTCCATATCTTGATGTGTTTGATTCCGTTCTGTTTGTAATTGTTCCGCCAACCTTAAAATAGTCCTTAAACACATCCTTAAGCGCAGGTATATCCTCCTGTATCTCGGTGTATTCAGGCACCTGCCTGCTCGGCGAAGCAGAGATGTTTTCAGGGCGCTCCTTCGGAACATACAAGGTATCGTCATAAAGCTCTCCCTCGCAGTCGGCAACCGCAAGAACATCATCCACATAAAAATCATAATACTGCCATGCCTTGGTTCCTGCCACTATCTGAATTCCGACGTCGCCTGTAACCTTATATTGGCTGCAGTCTATGGTTCCTTTTACCTGTGACCAGCCTTTATCAGTCGCCGGCGTCGCAGCCGATACAATAGGCCATTTCTTTCCCTCTCCCGTTGGGATAATTGCCTGAAGCGTATAATTTTTTGACGAGTCGCCCGGCTTATTTCTTACCCAGCAGGAAAAAGTAATCTTTGCATTCTTTGCAACTCCGGGAAAGAATATCATCATTGTGCCGTCCGAAGCTGTCCTGTGCGTAATCTTCATTGAATAACGTCCCGTGTGCGCGGTTACTTCGTCGGTTATTATGAATTCTGCGGTATCCTTTGTTGTAAATGCCTCATATGTATTATTCTCAAACGCCGCACGCAGCGTATATTTTCCGTCGTATGAAATCTTCGGAGGAGGATTATCGGTTCCTGCGGACATTCTGTCAGAGGTAACGGTTAAATCGTCAATAAGATAGCTTACATAACCGCTCTTGGATTTTGCTGTCACAGCAATTTGAGGAGCGTTAATCATAGTCAGATATTTAGTAAACATCTTTCCCGAGAGCTTTGTCCATCCGCCGTCCGTTTTATTTGAAGCGATGGTATAAAATCTTTCCCTGCCCGTTTCGTCCTGAGTAAAAAGCAAAAGCGAAACCGTTGCCGAAGGCTCGGTTAATTCAGGCTTAACCCAAACCGTTATTTCCGATTTAGCCTCCTTGTTGACCTTGGAAAGACGAATTCTCGGTGCCGAGCTTTCGCTTGAATATCCCGAAACTCTTATCGCTCTTCTTCCTGATTTAGCATCGTTGTCAATGTATTCTGTTTGAGCGCTTTTTGAATCAAACGAAACGGCTCCGTCTTCAAACGATGTATCGTAAATGGTGAACAATGCGGCGGAAAAGCTTAAATTTGGGATACATAAAAGCATCATTACAAGCGAAACCGCCATAGCTGTAATACGTTTTTTTCGATTCATTCCAAACCCCTCCTTTATATTAAATCGTCTTTTTTCACGTCAAGCATATCAAAGTAGCTGTCAATGGCAATAAAAATATCCTCGCCGTCGTTTTTAATTATGGCAGCTTCTTGTTTTTCCTTGTTTCGTGAAACCTTAAATTCTGTTTTATCATTGTTTTTACTTATAATTGTCACAATTGATTCCGGCGAGTCAAGCCCGTACGCTGCGCGGTTTTTATCGTTGTTCGGCGCAAGCCGTTTTGCGTACATATTGTCAAAGTACAGCCCTGCTTTTGCGCGGAAATTCTTATCGGACACTTCATAAACTCCATCTTTTTTACTTTCGATTTTCCAAACTCCGTTTGTTCCTTTTTCTGCCGAAAAACCATTTTCACCGCTCACCGAAACTATCTTTATATCATCATAATCGGATGTAAAAATCGTAAGGTCCATAAACATCCACCTTTCGCAGGACAAACCGCTTCCGGCGCTTGTATAAATGCTGTAAACATCGCCTTCATCATTCATAAGATAGTATTCCGTTTCCGCAGGAGTAAGATTTCCAAGAGTCAGCGTCACATCTTTTTTCTGTGTTCTGATTATTACGACCGACCTCGGTGTATCAAGTCCGTACTGAGCAGTAGCTTTGCAATTTTCTGCAATCAGCTTTCCGTCAATTTTCAAAATATTTTCAAGCATCAGTTCTACCGCCGCCTCGTCCGCCTCGGTATTTCTCTCTTTTATAACAAACGAGGTGCCGTTATTTACAAGGGTAAACTGCTCGTCGGAATTTTCAAATGAAATCTCCTTAATGTCATTTCTTTCAAGACTTATTATTTCTGTTCTTGCACTCTCTTTGTTGTATCTGCTTTCTATGCTCATTCTGTCTGCCGCAAACCAGCAAATCAAGGTTACAGCCAAAATACAAGCCGCAATAACAGAGCTTTTATATTGTTTCATAAATTTCTCCTTTTAAACCAAAGAATAAATCCCAAAACAAACACCGTAAACGGAAGTATTCCTCCGAACAAAATAATATAAATAAATTTTTTGTTATTGCTTATCATAAAATTTCTGCTGTCGATACTTTTTGCCGAAACGGACACAAGAAGATTTTCACTGTTTGTCAAATATTTTACTGTCTGAACAAAAAACTCGCGGTTCTGATAGTCAACAACGTTTAAAATATTGTTTATTTTTGAATCGTCCGGAACAAGAAATCCGCTTGTTGAGGCTACAAATACCTTTGAATTGCCCCTCTCGCCCAGCGCCGCAATTCCAAAACTCCCCTCGCCTGTTTTTCTGCCGGTTTCTCCGTCCAGCAACTCATTTGCCTTTGCCGATATCTTGGTTTTCATAAGATAAGAAGCTTTTACGCCTTCGTTTTCAGTAATGCTGACGGAGCTTGCCGACGGAAAAAGAATACTTGCCTTTTTTAAATTTTCACAAATTTTATGGTCACCGGAAACCGCCATAAGATAATGCTCGTTTCCTCCGATTATATCTCCCTTATTGCCTTCGGAGAGCATATTGTTTTCAACCGTAATGCCGTAATCGGCGGCAATTTTTAATATCTTTTCCGGACGTATGCCCGGGTCAAGCGTTATAAACAGGCTGCCGCCGGCGTTTAAATAGGCGCAAACCTTTTGAAACTCCTCGTTCGACAAATCTTCTCTGAATCCAAACAACACGAGCAAATCTGTATTTTCAGGGGTAATTTCATCATCAGACAAAACCGTTTTTTTGACATCTATATTTTCCGCCCTAATCTTTGATGAGGGAGATGTAAACGACAAACCCTTGTGACCGACAGCATATCGGACCGTTACATTTGAATCACGAACCGCAAAGTCAATTGCATTTGTAAGCTTTTGCTCAAGCGTAAAGCCGAGCGAACGCGACACATTTCCGTTTTTATCGCGGATAATTGTAAGTGCTGCGCCGGGGTCTACCAACGCATATCGTTTCTCGCTTTCCACAATGATAGTTCCTTTTTGAATAGCCTCGCCGTCCGGAGTATATTTTGAAGTAAAAGCCGGATTTCTTACCGGGTCAACCTTTTTAACGGTTATTTTATCGGATTTTTTCTCGTATCTTTTTATAACCTCGGTAATGTAGGGGCTTTCACTTCCCGGCTCTATAAGATAATACATTGTAACGCTCTCGGTTAAATTGTCCAAATAAGTATTTGTCTCATCCGAAAGGACAAACAGCTTATTCGGCGTCATATCAAAGCTTAACTGAACCTTTTGTGCAAGTGTTTTAAGCATAATGTTAAATACAACAAATATTGCCGCGGCAAATATAACCGTAATCCATATGTTGGCTTTTCTCTTTTTGCGCTTGCTTAAGTTATCCATTATTTATACCTCTCGCTTTCTGTTTTGGCTATGGTAAAAGTAACAAACAAAGCTGCAAAGCTTAAGAAATATCCTACATCAGTTACGTCAAACACCCCTGAAAGAAACTTTTCAAAATGGCTTGCCACTCCGATAATATCAGAAATAAATTCAAAAACCTTTCCGCTTGCGGCACTCTTTAGCCAATCGGCAAGATACAGCATAAAGCATACGCAGAACGAAATAATTGCAGACGCAAGCTGACTTTCGGTCGCTGCCGACACAAACATTCCAACCGATATAAAGCAGTATCCTATAAGAATATATCCGACATATACCGTAAAAAGCTCGCCTGCCGTCTGAACACCTTCAGCCATAACTGCAATCCCCGAAAAGAGTGATAACAGAACCGCCGCTGTAAAGACAAAACAGGCAGCCAAATATTTTCCGATAACTATCTGCCATGTTTTCAGCGGAGCCGACATATAAACAGAGTTTGTTTTCATATGCTTTTCATCTGCAAAAAGACGCATTGTAAGAATAGGTATCAAAAACACAAACGATACTATCGTATTATCAAGCATATTTCCAATCTCGGCATTTTCGCCCATTAGGTTGTATGCGATAAAATAGTAGCCCGTTATAAGCAAAAATACACCTATGAAGATATAGCCCTGAATTGACAAAAAATATGCTTTTATTTCTTTACGAAAAATTGCTTTCATTCTTCGTCCCCCGTTACTTTTTTCTTTTTTTGGTGTCGCTTTCTTTGTTTTCGGTCATATTAAGAAAGGCATTTTCAAGGTCACTGTTCATAACAAAGCAAGTCTTAATGGGCAATTTATGCTGTGAGAAACACATAAAAATTTTTTCGCGGATATCTTCATATGCCGTTATAATACATTCTGTATTTCCGTTCTTTTCATAAGCATTTATGCCGTGAATGTCATTAAGCTGAGAAAGCGCTTTTAAAACTTCGTTTTTTTCGCCCGAAACAACATACTTTAACATAAATTTCTGCCTATCGGCGTCTCTTTTAGATAAAATGTCATCCTTATCCCCGAAGCTTACCAGTCTGCCCTTGTTTATCATCAAAATTTTATTACAAACGGAGTCAATCTCGGACAGTATATGCGAACTTAAAATAATTCCGCTTTTTTTACTTAATTTTTTTATAAGATTAAGCATATCGCGCTTTTGAGCAGGGTCAAGCCCGCTTGTCGGCTCGTCAAGCACCAAAAATGCGGGATATGAAATGATTGCCTGTGCAAGCCCTATTCTTTGGCAGTATCCGTTAGAAAGATTTCCTATTCTTCTTTTTGCAACATCAGAAAGTCCCGTAAGCTCAATTATATCGCTTATGCGCTGCTTTCTGTTTGCCTTTATCTGCTTTATATCAAAAATAGTGCTTAAATACTCATTAACGGTAAACCTCGGATAAAGCGGCGGCTTTTCAGGCAGATATCCGATATTCTCTTTAGCCTTTATCGGCTCGTCAATAATATCAAATCCATTTATTGTTACACTTCCCTCGGTCGGCGCAAGACAGCCTGTCATTATCTGCATCATAGTTGATTTTCCGGCTCCGTTCGGACCTATGAAGCCAACTATATCGCCATCCTTTACAGAAAACGAAAAATCATTAAGCGCCGTTATCTTTCCGTATTTTTTTGTAACGCATTTCACTTCAATCATATCCGCAAGCTCCATTCGTTATTTAATATATAACTATCTCCGCATAGGTATCGGTGTAAACGACAACAGCCTTTGAATAATTAACCGCGTCCGATGTATATCCTATAATGTCTGAAGCACTGCCTAATTTATATTTTTTATTTTCCTTATCGTACACATATATTCTTGCTGATGTGTATTTTGTCGCCTCAATAGTTGAAATATCCGCAGGGTCTGAAGATGTGTTAAGCCACAAATACTCGCCGTCTGTCTTATAAACCGAACCGTATCTTATTCTCACGTCACCTGCCATTGACGACCTGTATGATATGCCTATCGGAGCGCCGGCATTCCAATCAAACGCTTTTGCAAATACCGGATTTTCTTCATCATAATCAAGAAGTATATGGTAATACTTTGCGTCATCATAAAGTCTTAACGTTCTGTCCTGTGAAAGAAAACAAAATATCAAATCTCCCGCTTTGAAAGGCAGATTTCCGCCGTTCTTTCTTAAATCCTCAACAAAAAACGACACTTCGCTGCCGTTTGATAGCGCTGTAACCTTTATTTTAGGCTCGTCACCGTCCAAAGCCGGCAAGCATTTGTTTATAAGTACGGGTCTTGTGGAATTTTCATTTAAAACATATCCATGGGTTTTCATCTTAACCACTGCAACATCGCCAATACCAATATCGCCTTCGGTATTATAAATATTAACATTGCTGTAACTGTTATAATTGGGCAGCTTGCTTAAAGGAATAACCGCATATTGATATCCGTATAAATCCTCATCTACGCTGTCCTCAGCAAAATTAGGAATAATAAAAACCACAGAGGTTGATTTTACAGAGCAAGTCACACCGTCATCATCGCTCTTGGGTCCAAATACCGGGCTTCCGTAATATCTTCTGAAATACGGGTCCTTCATACTGTATACCGTTCTGAAATTTTTATCCGTTTCGGAAGGAAAATAAAGCGATGTAACCTCACCTGCAATGTTTAACTCGTATTTGCATACTGTTCCGATATAATCATCAAGATTGTTTATATTTTCTTCTTTTGTCATAACGCCGTTAAGCTTTACTTTTTTGGCAAGACTGTACGTCTCCCACGTTCCGCTTTCGTCAAACAATCTTATAGTTCTTTTGTTTTCACGCAATGACTCATCAACTGTAAATCTTTTAAAATATCCTATTCTGAATGTTTTTTCACCCTCGCTTGATATATCCGCAATTTCTCCCCTGCTGTTTAAGATAAATACATACTCTTTGCCAAGCTCTGCCGCCGAAACCCGGCCGTCTGCAATAAGCTGCTGCAATCGCTTTGAAACACTGTATTTCTTATCGTTTAAATAAATTACGTCGGGAACAATCACCGTTTCTTCTAAATTATTTTCATTTATCCTCGTAAGCTTTTCGGTTTCAATCATCTGGACTGTACCGGCGGCGCTGTCGGCAACTATTTTCATTTTTAAGTACACTCCGTCGGCACACTCCGATTTTACTGTTTCAACAATACTATCCGGCTTAATGTTTGAAACCGTTCCTTTCTTGCCGTTTGCCAAGGTCAGCGAATAGTCGCTTTCTTTGAGGTCTATATTGTAATCCGTGCTGTATTTATCGTATATATCATAGCCGTCTGATGTGACGGACAAAACTATTGTAACCGTTATATCTTCAATTTTTATAACATCATAAGAACTGTCGCCGTCATTTGATATAAACTCAACGCTTCCGTATGACGGAATAAATTTTTTCGCGTCAAGAACAGGCTGAAAAACGCCGTTGTACATTATAACTGCATTATTCGGAATTTTAATTTCTTTTGTTTTTTCATTTTCATATGTATAAACGCCTGCTTTATAGCTTATTATGTCATCACAGTTTACAAAAACTCTTTTGTTCTGATTTGTGGAGGATATATACAAAATTGTTTTTTCATTGCCATTTTTCGATTCGCGAAAATAAAATTCGGTATGCAGTCCGATATAATCCTCTGCATTTGTATCTCCGACATTATAAAATTCTCCCAAAACTGCAATGCGGTCTCCGCCTGCCGCGTCGTCTGCCGAATACAAGCCCGAATATTTGTTTGCGCTTACAATGCCTTCGCCTTCTCTTATATTTCTGTAAACAGATATAATAGTATTTCCGTCAACTCTGTGAAATTTATTTGCACTTCCGAACACCTTTTGCTCCAACAAATCAATGTCAAGAAGGTTATAAAGCATATTTACAAAATTTCCCATAGACAACTCGTTTGACGCTGAAAGGTTAATTTCGTCAAGCAAGCCTATTCGAGCAGCCTCTGCCATATATCCCGCATAATATCCTCCGTTGTAATCGGAAATTTTGTCAAATCCAAGCAACGTAACGGCTATTTTAGCCGCCTGCTCAACAGTTATGGCGCTGTCAGGCTCAAAAACATTCTCGCTTGTTCCTTTTATGATGCCGATAGACTTAAGATAAAGCATTCCCTTGTCATCTTCATCCAAATCGCCGCACGGCTCTATGCTGACGCTTGAAACGTCGTCAAGCATCATTGACGCTATCGCTTTGGAAAACATTTCGCGCGTAACAGGCGACTCTGCAGAAAAATCATTTAGATTAATGCTTGTAATATTCAAAGCGTTAAGAATGTCTATTTTACTGCCATATTCGTTTTCTAATACATTTGCCGAATTTTGTTCTTCGGCAAACGATATCTGAACGGAAGAAAATAGAATAAAAAACGCAAAACATACAGTCAAAACGCTTTTAACAAATCTCATAAACTTTTCAACACCCTTCCTTTATTTTTTGCTGACGCTGTAAATCAGTTTTGCCGCCTCCGCTCTCGAAGCGTTATTATAAGGTCTGAAGCTTCCGTCATCGTATCCGTTTACATAACCGCGGCTGTTCATATCCATAATTGCCGCCTTTGCATATTCGGAAGCGGAATCTATATCGGTAAGCAAACAATTTTTAATGTCTGCGGATTCGTTTGCTCCGATTATTCGCGATAGAATTGTGCATATATCCTGACGGGTAATAAGCTCGTCAGCCCCAAAATAATTTTCGGATATTCCGTTGACTGTCTTATTTTCATACATAGCCATTACATAACCGTAATACCAATCGTTTGTATTAACATCATCAAACACCGCAGCAGATTGTGTGGCTTTCAGATTAAAGCATACTGAAATCATTTTGGCAAATTCCGCTCTTGTAACGAAGTCTGATGGTCTGAACATATTATCGCTGCTTTTACTTATTACGCCTTTTTCAAGAAGCGCATATATGCTTTCGCTTGCCCACGCAAAGCTGTCTAAATCGGCAAACCTCCAATTACTGTCCGCGTCTGTGCTTGGGGCAGGATTTATCTCAACAGTTCCGTAGCCCGAACCGCCCGAAGAACCCTTTCCCGAAGAATTGCCGCCTTGATTTTCGTCATTATTCAAATCAGCTATAATTGTGTTGAGCTTACCTTGAAGATTTTTATAACTGTCAGCCTCTTTTAAATATGCAGTAAACCTGTTGGCTGCATCATACTTATTTTGCGCGTCCAAGCCGTTGTAGACCGAAAAATCAAGTGACAAATCATCGGCATAGCTTATAATATAGCTCATAATTTCCGAATAATTTACCGATTTCAATGCTTTTTCTTTTACCAGAAGCTCGGTAATTACAAAATGCAAATCGTCTAAAGTGTTAATTGGTGTTTTGCAGTCCTTAAACAAATTTTCAACAGTGTTTTTATCGGCTTTTTCGTATTCCTTTTTATACGCCGCAGCCTCATCAAGCTTAAGAGCTTCTTTATACCCGTCAAGCGCAGCGGTAAGGCTTATCCTTTTGTTTGAAAGACCATCTATGACCGAGCCCGTAATTATTGCATTCTCAAGCTTTTCATATGTTAAGATATCGCAGCTTATCAAATAATTAAGCACAAAATCCTTATCTGCCATACGGTAATTTCTGATTTTTGAAATTCCGATATCCTTCAAAACTTCATCCGTTAAGACAGTCTTTATTTCGCTGAGCGTCGTTTTTTCATCTGCGTTTTTAGCAACCGTATTTCTGTAACCTTCATTATAAACCGTTTTATATCCGTTAATAACACCGCCGCAGTCCGAATATCCGTTTACATTGCTTATTGTAACAAAAATTTCTCTGCTCGTCTGAATATAAGGCAAGCTGCAAGTGATAGAATATTCGCCGTTTTCACCGGAGATTGCCGTAAATTCGTCCAATCCCGTAACACTTATTTTTAATTCTCTGTTCTCGTTTCCTTTTCTTAAATTTCCGAAAATATAAAGGTTATTGTTTTTTTGCTCAATCTTCATAATCGTATCCGATTCGCTTATCTTTAAATTGGAAAAATTGATTGCGGCACTTTTGCCTGCGGTTGTTCCCGTTGCCGTAATGCTCAATTTTATATCGTTTTCCAAACATTCGGACGGGTCAAACTCCAACGTCACATACGCTCTGTTTCCTGCCGTAATCTGATATTGTGCAAAGCAGTTGTCAATGTTGTCTGCACTGATATATAACGCTGCCTCCTGCATATCGGTATCAACATATCCGCTCAAAACATATTTTTTATTTTCGTCCAGGCTGCTTTTATCTATGCTCCCATAAACACCGCTGTATTCTTTAAAACTGTTTGCGGATGCCGTATACGAAAAACCGTTTTCCGCTTTTGAAATTGTTCCGTTTTTATCCGGCTTCCACGAAGAATCCGATATGAAATCTCCGCTGTAAACAAAATTATCTATGTAAACAGACTCATTCTTTTCTATATTGTAAAAAACGGTACGAACCCTGTTTCGGTCTGTTGTTCTGTCCGCTTCCCATTTATATGACTCTGTCTGCCACACACCTGCCGTGAGCGTTATTTCGTCCGACGCCGCCACTGCTTTATTTCCGTCCATTTCAATAAAGCGCATTTTTACGCCGCTGCTCTCGGTATAAAAATCGGCAGACACCGTATAGCTTCGCCCGCTTTCAACAGAAATATAATCGGTATTGTATATTCCTTGATATGCAAAGCCTAAACTTTGAGGTGACAAACTTTCACTTTCGCCCAAGGTTTCAGACGAAACAAACTTAAGCGAAGCGTTTCCTGAAGACGTTATATCGGAGGATATAAAAATATACGGCAATGATGTATCGTTTCGGGAGCTGTATGCTATTCCGAAACCGTTTATTCCGTTTTCAAAATCACCGTTTTTTATTAAGATGCCCATATCGGCAGCTTGGACAACACCGCACAGCCCCACACTCATAATTAATAAACAAATGATAATTTTTTTAATTTTCATGAAAGCCTCCTCCTGCATAATTAATCTGTTGATTTAATTAAATTATAATTCCGGCTAAAAAATTTGTCTCTCGAAATTTTTTTAATATTTCTTTAAATTTTAGAAAATAATTACCAAACAGATTAAAATACGCACCATTGACAAAATATGTGACATTCAAACTTTAAACGTTAATATTCGGCAAATATAACGAAAATCAAAACAAATAATTTATTTTTATAACTATTTTTTTCTTAATTATTGACTTTTTTCTCATAAAGTTTTATACTATTCATAATACTTTTTAATGAAATAAAAAAATGTTGTATTTAGGAGGAACAAATATGAAAAAATTATTCTCTGTTCTGCTCGCCGTATCAATGGTTGTATCATTGGCTGCCTGCGGACAAACCGCAAAAAACGACACATACACTGTAGGCATATGCCAGTTGGTTCAGCATGAAGCTCTTGACGCTGCAACAAAAGGCTTTAAAGATGCGCTTACCGAAGAATTGGGCGACAAGGTTAAATTTGAAGAGCAGAATGCATCGGGCGATTCAAATGCCTGCTCTACCATTATTAACGGCTTTGTTTCAAAAAACGTTGATTTAATTATGGCAAACGCAACTCCCGCTCTCCAAGCGGCAAGTGCCGGAACGTCAACAATTCCGATTCTCGGAACATCTGTAACAGAATACGGCGTAGCGCTTGAATTAGATAATTTTAACGGTGTTGTGGGTGGAAACATCTCGGGTACATCCGACCTTGCACCGCTCGACAAACAGGCAGAACTCCTTTTAAGCATATTCCCCGACGCCAAAAATGTAGGCTTGCTCTACTGTTCGGCAGAGCCCAATTCAATTTATCAGGTAAAGGTTGTAAAGGAATATCTTGAAGGCAAAGGCGTAACCTGCAAAGAATTTTCCTTCTCGGATACAAACGACATAGCGGCAGTTACAACCTCGGCTTGCAAATTCAGCGATGTAATTTACCTTCCCACAGACAACCAGGTAGCTGCTTCAACAGGAATTATAGACGGTATATGCCGTCCCGCAAAAATACCGGTAATTTCCGGAGAAGAAGGCATTTGCGCCGGCTGCGGTGTAGCAACTCTTTCAATCAGCTATTATGAGCTTGGAAGAAAAACAGGTTTAATGGCAGCAAGAATTTTAAGAGACGGAGAAGACATCTCCAAAATGCCTATCGAATACGATGAGAACTACAAGAAAAAATATAACAAAGAAATATGCGATGAACTTGGTATAAAAGTACCGGACGATTTTGAAGAAATCAAATAATTTTATATTACCAAAACCAATAAACCGTTGGGGCGTAAATTGTCCCAACGAGTTTATTATTTATAAAATAACAATGCTTTAAAGCGCCCGTCCGCAGGGTATATCCGCACCGACGGGTTTTCGTTTTATTAGTCTTTAAGGGGTATAATTCAAATGCAAATGATAATAAATATATTAAACAGTATGCCCGGTGCTGTTGCACAAGGTCTTATATGGGGCATTATGGCAATAGGCGTTTACATTACCTACCGTATTCTTGATATTGCCGACCTTACGGTGGACGGCTCCATTTGTACGGGCGGAGCGGTATGCGTTATGATGATGATAAGCGGCTTTGACGTTACGACATCAATAATTGCCGCAATAATAGCAGGTATGCTTGCCGGACTTGTAACCGGTATTCTGCACACCTTTATGGGAATACCCGCAATACTCGCAGGTATTTTAACACAGCTTGGTTTGTATTCAGTAAATTTAAAAATAATGGGTAAAGCAAATCAGGCGTTAAACTTAAAAAAATACGACTTGATAGTTTCGCTGCAATATATAAGAAATGTTCCGTTTTATAAAAACACCATCTTAATTATTGCCGTATTTTCTCTGGTATTAATAAGTATTTTATACTGGTTTTTCGGAACGGAGAGAGGCTGCTCTATCCGTGCTACCGGTTCTAATTTAAATATGAGCCGCGCTCAAGGAATTAACACCAACTTTAATACAGTGCTCGGACTTATGCTTTCAAACGGCATTGTTGCGCTTTCGGGAGCACTTCTTGCCCAATATCAGGGATTTTCGGAGGTGCAGATGGGCAGAGGCGCCATTGTAATAGGTCTTGCGGCGGTAATAATCGGCAAGGCATTATTTGGAAAATTGTTTAAAAATTTTTATCTTCAGCTTTTGGGAGTATCCCTCGGCGGCGTTGTTTACTATATAGTATATCAAACGGTAATATGCCTTGGGCTTGACCCCGACCTATTAAAACTTCTTTCATCGGTGGTTGTAGCAATTTTTCTTGCTGTGCCCTACTGGAAAAAGAAATATTTTTCCAAGCCCATAAAAGGAGGTGCTGCAAATGCTCGAACTGTCTAATATATCCAAAGCATTTAACCCCGGAACAATAAACGAAAAAATTGCTCTTAACGGTATCAGCTTAACCTTAAATGACGGCGACTTTGTAACGGTTATAGGCGGAAACGGCGCCGGAAAAAGCACAATGTTAAATGCAATAGCAGGTGTTTGGAAGCCTGATACCGGCAAGGTATTAATTGACGGCATTGACGTAACCAATATGCCCGAACACAAAAGAGCAAAATTCTTGGGAAGAGTTTTTCAGGACCCTATGATGGGTACTGCGGCAGATATGGAAATTGAAGAAAATATGGCTCTGGCTATCCGAAGAGGAAAAATAAGAGGACTTGGCTGGGGAATTTCCAAAGCGGAAAAAGAAAAATTCAAGGAAGAATTAAAATTTCTTGAATTAGGCCTTGAAGACCGCCTCACAACAAAGGTAGGGCTTTTATCCGGCGGACAAAGACAAGCGCTTACTCTGCTTATGGCTACTATGAAAAAACCAAAGGTTTTGCTGCTTGACGAGCACACAGCCGCTCTCGACCCGAAAACAGCAGAAAAAGTTCTTAACCTGTCGGATAAAATAATCCGCGAGCATAACCTTACGGCACTTATGATTACACATAATATGAAGGACGCAATAAAATACGGAAACCGTCTTATTATGATGCACGAAGGAAGAATAATTTTTGATGTTTCGGGAGAAGAAAAAAAGAATCTGACAATATCCGAGCTTCTCGATATGTTCTCTGCTTCAAGCGGAACAGAATTTGCAAACGACAGAACTCTGCTGTCCAATTCATAAAAAATAAATCCTTCTATGATATTATATTCTGTCATAGAAGGATTTTTTATTAACACAAAAATTGTTTCACAATTATCTTACAATAGAATACAGTGAATATCTTCCGGGACGCTCTTTGGCATATCGGTTAAGCTTCATATATTCAAACGAATCATCAAGATTAACTCTCTCCATAATCTCGGTTAATCCAAAAGAACGCACCTTTTCGGCAAACAAATCTACCGCTTTGCATCTTTCCTCGTCATTCTCTATGCGAACAGTTTTAAGATATTCTATAGAAAGGCGCTCGCGGCTGATACGTTTGCGAACCGCGTCATTTTCCGCGGCATGTTCT
>JALEIO010000089.1 GCA_022769845.1 Oscillospiraceae bacterium | reverse complement strand
AGCAGTTTTCGGCTACAATTCCCGCCGCCTTTGCAATAACGTCAAGGTTTATTAATACATCGCCTTTTGCAAGCTTTGAGCATACTATTTCCATAAAAAAGGCACCTCCTATAAATTAATTATGTTTATTTTGTCAAAAATCTGCTTAATTTCGTCCTCTCTGCACGCAGAAATTATTACCTGCGTATCCTTTGCATAATCGCAAAGATATGAAAAAACGGTTTTTAAGCGAAAATCATCATATTGATTAAATGCATCGTCCAAAAATACAGGAACGTTTTTTTTCTTTATCATATCTATTATACCAAATCTGATTGAAAAATACAACTGGTCAAGCGCACCTTTGCTTAAAAATGTTTCATCGGCATATTCGCCGTTATTTTTAAACTTTGCTCCAAACGCTTTGTCAATAAGGATTTCGGAGTGTTTTCCGCTTGTAAGACGCGAGAAAATTTCGCCCACTTTTTTTGTAAGCTCGGGTGCAAAATTGTTTTGCTGTTCTGAGGACGCGTCCTCTAAAATCCGCTTTGCTTCGGTAATTATCTTAAGCTCCTCATTTTTTTCATCAAGGTCGGATTTTAAATTTTCAAGATGTTCTTCAAGGCTTAAAACATCATCCGCACCGGATTTTAACGATTGAATTTCAAATTCTGTTTTTGTTAAATTTATTTGTAAAGCCGAAATTTCGCGTGAGAGCTCTGCGGTTTTTCGCTCCGCGTCATCATATGAAATGCTTGGCTTTGCCGCTTTTAAATCTTCAAAAAGCTTTGCCTTATCATTTTTGTTATATGCGGTTAAAAGGTAATTTTCAAGCTTTTTAAATTCATCCTTTTTAGCAGAAAGCATTGATTTTTTCATTTCAATTTTGGATTTTACAACTTCGCTTTGCGACAAAAATGCAGCATACGCGTTTTTGACCGATAAGTATTCTTCCTTGGAGGAAAGCCCGGCCCTTTTTAAAAATTTCGATATAAACGCCTGATTTTCCTCTTTTTGTTTTTTTATTTTGTCGATTTCCGAATATGTTTCGTGTAATTTTTTGTTTGCAGATATATATAAATATATGCTTGCCGCCGCAAATGCCGCCGACAAAACGCATAAAACAGGAATTGTAAAGGCAAAAACGGCAAGCAAAATTATGAAAAATGCTGTTCCGACTGCCGCCGCTTTTTTTTGACCCGTGATGTTCTTGGCGCGCTCCTCCAAAATGAGATTTTGCGCGTTTTTGTCACTGTCGCCTTCGTCGGTCAAGAACCGTTTTTCTTCCTCGTTCGATATGCTTTTTATGCCATCGTACGCGCTCATATCAAAGCTTGAAAATTGGTCGTCAAGATTTTTAATCTCGTTTTCGAGCGATAAAATTTCATTCTCCAAACCGACAATTTTTTCACCGTCGAGCGCGGCTTTTGCCGTTTTCATTTCATTTTCGTATTTTTCTTTTTCTTTTGCTTTCTGCTGTAAATCAGCGTTTGTTTTTGCAAGAGTTTCTTTAAGAAATTTTATTTTTTTATCGCTTTCTTTTGCTTTGTAAAGCATGTCGTTAATATCAGAAATCTGCATTTCAAGCGATGGTATAATTGCATTTTTGCGTCTCGGCGATGAAAGATTTGAAATGTCGGCGTCAATTTTTTCAATAATTTTTTCTTTAGACGTATTTTCGTCGCCGCTCTCGGCAAGGTTGGACAAATGAGAAAAAATCTCGCCGTCTGATACCGAAATTTTGTTTGAAATATTGGTTACAAAAAGCGTGTTCAAAAAAGCGTCTTCACCGAGAAGAAACAGATTTTTGCCTATATTTTGCGAAAAATCGGCATCCATTTCTTCGCCGTTTATTTTGTTAATAACAGAAATTTGCTTTGATTTTGCACCCTTTGACGTTCTGAAAATTTCATATTCAACATCATTGTCGCATACCGTAATGCTGCCGCACATCGGTTCGCCCGACAACGGAACGTAGCGTTTAAATTCGTTTTTTCTGCCCGAAATACCGTAAAAAATATATTTTATAAATGCAATAACGGTAGATTTTCCCGACTCGTTCGCGCCATAGATAACATTTAAGCCGTTTGTGAATTTAATCGTTTTATTGCACAATCCACCGAAGGTTTTAATATTTATTTCCTTTATATACACCGATTTTCACCGCCTAAAACTGACCAAATAAATAGTCTGCAACTTTATCGTAAAACTCACTGTTTTCGCCGTTTGAAAGCTCTTTTATACGCTTTGCGCAAACGCCCTTTAATGTGTATTCCTCCGAAAGCGCGTCAAGGTCAAGCTGTGGTTTTGTCTGATTTTTGAATTTTATGTAAAAAGCATCGTTTTCAAAAAGCGATGAAAGAACCTCTGTGTTAAGGTTTATTTCCGGCTTTTTTTTGCCCGTCAAAACTATTTTGTAAAAATCGCCGTTTCGACTTAACCTTCCGCGTATTTTTTCGATAACATCCTCCAAAATTTCGCAGTCGGACACATCAATTTCGCAGACATTAAAGCGTCTTTTTTCAAGCGGAACAAATTTTAAATCTGCCTTGCCCTTGTCTATATTTCCGATTAAAACGCCTTTTTCGCCCGTTTCGTCAAAGCCGTGCGGTTCAAGCGAGCCCGAATATGCGTAATGCGTTTTGCCTGATTTTAAAATACCCGAAAACGTATGCGTATGCCCGAGGGCAATATAGTCTGCGTTTGTTGCGGCAACGGCGCTTTGGGAAATAGGGTTATATCTGCTGTCCGATTTTAAATCGCCGTGTATGCAAACAAGGCTTATACTATCGTCGTCAGGCACGGAAAAGCCTGAAAGAAGGCAGTTTTCCTGAAATTCGCTCTCAAATCCCACGCCGAAAACATTGGTATTAAGATTTGGAAGGCTTACCTTTTCAAGACTGCCCGTAAAAATTTTCACATTTTCGCTCGTTTCTTTTAAAAGCGCTGAATATGCGCTGATTGTGTACGGGTCGTGGTTGCCGGGAGATATAAAAATGTAAATCTCGGGAATTTTCGAGAAAATCTTTTTGACAAATTCCACCGTTGAGTTTTCAGCAAGCTCCGAGTCGAACATATCACCTGCAATTAATATTATTTTGACATCTTCTTCTTTTGCAAGATTAATTGCCTTTTCAAAGGTTTCTTTGTATTCCGCCCGTCTTAATGCGCTTTTTGAAGGGGATAACCCTTCGGTTTTTCTGTCAAGATGCACATCTGCAATGTGCATTATTTTAACCATTTTTTCACCTCAAATATCCAAATACAGCCCTTGCATTATTTCCAAGGTCGCGTTTTGTATATATGTTTTCAAACTTTTCTTTCATAATATCCTCAACTGCTTGTTGCTGGTCAAAGCCTATTTCAAACGCCAAAATTCCGCCCTTTTTTAAAATAAATTCCGCGTTTTCAACAATTTTACGATAAAATAAAAGTCCGTCAGCACCGCCGTCCAGCGCGGCTTTCGGCTCATAGTCTTTCACCGTTTTATCAAGTGTTTCTATTTTTGCGGTTTCTATATATGGTGGATTTGATACGGCAATATCAAACCTTTCGCCGATATTTTTAAGATTTGTCAACACATCACAGTTTAAAAATTCGCAAATATCGGCAACACCGTTAATTTCGGCGTTTTTAGCGGCGATTTCAAGTGTTTTTTCAAACTTGTCAACACACAAAACGCGCTGTGCCGATGTGTATTTTGCGCAGGATATGCCGATTGCGCCGCTTCCGGTGCATAAGTCGATAATTGCATCATTGCATTTCGTGAGCGAAATAACCTCCTCGGTCAGCGTTTCAGTGTCGGGGCGGGGGATGAGCGTATTTTCATCCACCAAAAATTTCAGCGACATAAACTCTTTTTCGCCTAAAATATATGCAAGCGGAATGTCATTTTCGCGCATTTTTACAAAATGTTTGAATTGTGCAATTTCATCATCGGACAAAACATAGTTTTTGTGCGTTATAAGATGGATTTCATTGCACTTTAAAATATGCTTTAACGCGGCGTTTATGTCGATTGCCGCGTTTTTAATTCCGCAATTTTTAAGATGTACTGCCGCATATTTTTTTGCTTCTTCGATTGTTTGAAAATTAAAATTTTCTACCATCTGTCGTCGTCTTTATTTCCTGTCATCACGCTTTTAAGCGCTGCTATTGCAACCTCAAGCTGGCTATCGTCCGGCTCGCGCGTGGTCAAAAGCTGGAGTGCAAGACCGGGCGAAGTGAGCCATTTTACAAATTTTGAATCGCTTCTGCCGGCAAATTTTATAATTTCGTACGAAACGCCTGCAACAACGGGCAAAAGCAGAAGTCTGTAAAGCATTCGTTGCCATACGGTTTCCCATTTTAAAAACGAGAAAAATATTATGCTGATAATCATTACTATAAGCAAAAAGCTTGTACCGCACCTCGGGTGCAGACGCGAATATTTGCGTGCATTTTCGGGTGTCAGTTCTTCTCCGTGCTCGTATGCGGCAATGGTTTTGTGTTCAGCGCCGTGATACTCAAAAACGCGCTGAATATCCTTCATACGCGATACCAAAAAGAGATATGCAAGAAAAATTACAATTCTTACGCCGCCTTCGCAAAGTGACAAAAGCGGTGCGCTGACGATAAAATGCTTCATCCAGCCTACAAGAACGGTCGGCAACAGAATGAAGAGCCCGATGCTGAAAATAAGCGATACGAATACCGAAAAATAAATTACAATATCCTTGATTTTATCGCCGAAGGTATCGTCCAGCCACTTTTCAAATTTTGACGGCTTGTACTCCTCGCCATCCTCCAAATCCACCTGCTCGGCAGAAAACATAAGGCATTTTACGCCTGTTATCATAGAGTCAAAAAACGAGATTACACCGCGTAAAATCGGGATTTTTAAAAATTTATATTTTGTAAAAATCGAGCTTGCGGTTTTTTTGTCTATAATAATTTCGCCGTTTGATTTTCGCACTGCCGTGGCAATTTCTTTAGGACCGCGCATCATAACGCCCTCCATAACAGCCTGTCCGCCGATGCTTGTTTTATGAATTTCCTTATTTTTTTTATCCATTGTGACCTCCTAATTTGCGCTGTTTGCAGGCGATTGCGCTTCTGCCGCCGCCAAAATTTCTTCAAGGCGCTTACGCACTTTTTCCTTTTCTTCTCCTTCGGGAAGGGTGTTGAAATCATTTACCAAGCCTTCAAGACTTTCGCCCTCTTTGAGTGCGCCTTTATTTTGCGTATCGTCTTTTTCCTCCTGTTTTGTTGTATCCTTGTTGTCCGCGGTTTTTTCATCTTTTGCGGCATTGTCGCTTTTGTCAATATTTTCCGACTGCGAGGCATCAGACGGCTTGTCATTGCTCTTTTTAATGCCGTTTTGAATAAGAAAAACCGCCGCGGCGATAATTAATACAATCAATATTCCCGAAATTATAACAGCTTTTTTATTTTCAAAAAATTTTTTCACAAAAATTCCTCCGATTTTCAAATAAATACACTTATATTTATTATACTAAAAGTAAATAAAAAATTCAATATAAAAATTTGAATAATAAAATTTTATATGCAAAAATTAAAATCAGAAAGAAGGGAAAATTTTGATTAATATAATAATTATGACGCTGCAGTTTTTCTTTACCGCTGTGGTGGGATTATACTTTTTTTCACTGCTTTACTCACAGCGAAGCGGGCAGAATGCTATTTCACACGAGTCAAAAAAAGAGCTTGAAAAGCTTAACGCGCTTGAAAAAATTAAGCTTACCGAACCGCTTAGCGAAAAAACGCGTCCCAAAACTTTAAGCGATATAATCGGGCAGGAGGATTCGGTGAAGGCGCTTATTGCCGCACTTTGCGGTCCCAATCCGCAGCATGTTCTTATATACGGGCCTCCGGGAGTGGGAAAAACCGCGGCAGCACGGCTTATTTTGGAGAGAGCAAAAAATACAGCTTGCTCGCCGTTTTCGCAGAATGCAAAATTTATTGAAACCGATGCGACCACTTTGCAGTTTGACGAGCGCAGTATTGCCGACCCTCTTATAGGCTCGGTGCACGACCCGATTTATCAGGGTTCGGGCGCATACGGCAATGCAGGCATTCCGCAGCCAAAGCCGGGAGCTGTATCAAACGCGCACGGCGGCATACTTTTTATTGACGAAATCGGCGAGCTTCATCCGATACAGATTAACCGGCTTTTAAAGGTTTTGGAGGATAGGCGCGTGAAGTTTGAAAGCGCGTATTATGCGAGCGGTGACAAAAACATTCCGCTGCACATTCATAAAATATTCCGTGACGGTATGCCCGCCGATTTTCGGCTGGTCGGCGCAACAACGCGAAATCCCGATGAAATTCCGCCGGCAATACGCTCAAGGTGTGTGGAGATTTATTTTAACGCGCTGGATAAATCAAGTGTTGAAAAAATTGCGAAAAATGCGGCAAAAAACGCCGGCGTTGATATTGAGGACGGCGTGTGCGAGCTTATTTCGCAGTATGCCGACAATGGGCGTGATGCGGTGAGCATTATTCAGACATCAATAAGCGCCGCGGCAACCGAGGGACGAAATAAGGTTTTGATAAAGGATACCGAATGGGTTCTGCAGGTTGGAAAATATCAGCCGAAGGTTTTTGCTAAATGTGCGCAGACTTCAAAAATCGGAGTTGTAAACGGGCTGTCGGTTTCAAATTTATCAACGGGATATTTTATTAAAATTGAAGCTACGGCACAAAAAAATGCAAACGGCGGCAAAATTGTTGCAAACGGTATAATTGAGAGCGAGCAGATTAATGCAAGAGGGCAAAAGCTTATAAAAAAGAGTATGGCTAAAGAGTCGGTGGAAAACGCGACAGCAGCACTGAAAAATGTTTTTGGCATAAACACCGATTTGTATAACATTCATATAAATTTTCCCGGCGGTGTTCCTGTTGACGGGCCGTCGGCAGGAATTGCTATTGCGTGCGCCGTTTATTCAGCAGTAAAAAATGTGAAAATGCCGTCTGATATTGCGCTTACCGGCGAGGTTTCCATTCTCGGCGCGGTATATGCGGTGGGCGGCGTGGCATCAAAAATTGAGGCGGCGAAAAACGCGGGAATTAAGCGTGTTATAATTCCGAAGGACAACTATCGCCGCTGTTTTGAAGATTTGCCGATTGAAATTATTTGTGTTCAAAGTCTTGAAGAAGTTATGGATATTTGCTTTAAAAAAGCCGAAAATCAAGCTATTTACAGCGGCGGCGAAAAGCTTATGATTGCAAGCGCGAGCGAAGCAAAAAAACAATAATTAAAAATTTCCAAAATTTTTGTTTAAATTACAAAAAAATGGGTAAATACCTTATAGCAGAAGTTTTGGAGGTGAAAAAAGTGTTTGATAGAATTAAAACTATTATTGTTGATCAGCTTGGAATTGATGAAAATAAGATTACACCCGAAGCGTCGTTTATAGATGACCTCGGTGCCGATTCGCTTGATATGGTAGAGCTTATTATGGCTATCGAGGAGGAATTTGAGATTGAAGTTCCTGAAGAAGAAGCAGAAAATATTACTACCGTTTCGGACGCGATGAACTATATCAGTTCAAAAATAAAATAAGCTTCAAACGAAAAAAAGGGCAACGTTTGTTGCCCTTAATTTAGGTGAAATTTATGGATAAATTATCTAAACTGCAAGAAAAAATAGGATATAAATTTAAAAATATCAGCCTTTTAAAAACATCGCTTACGCACAGCTCATACATAAATGAGGTTAAAGGCGCAAAGTGCAACGAACGTATGGAGTTTTTGGGAGACAGTGTGCTTTCACTTGTGGTGTCGGAATACATTTACAATCACTTGAAAAAAAGCAGTGAGGGCGATTTGTCAAAAATCCGCGCAAGCGTTGTGTGCGAGGCGGGGCTTGACAAGGTTGCTGACGAAATCGGCATAGGCGAGTGCCTTTATTTGAGCCGCGGTGAAGCTTTAAACGGCGGCAGAGAACGAAAATCCATGATTGCCGACGCGGTTGAAGCACTTTTTGCTGCGGTATTTTTGGACGGAGGAATGGACGAGGCAAAACGCGTTATTTTGAGCCTTACCGAAAAATATATAAACGAATATTCGGGGAAAAATCCGAAAATTACAGAATATAAAACACGTTTGCAGGAGTATGCTCAAAATTTTTCAAAGCAGGTTGAATATACCCTTGTTTCGCAGGAAGGCCCCGACCACGACAAGCACTATGTATATTCGGTGTCTTTAGACGGCAAAATTGTGGGAACGGGCGGCGGCAAGAGCAAAAAAAGTGCGGAGCAGGCGGCGGCAAAAGAAGCGTGTACGAGGCTTAAAATATTATGAGACACTACAATATTCCTATTTTTGTGCCACATATCGGCTGCACGCACAACTGTGTTTTTTGCAATCAAAAAAAAATAACAGGCAAAAATGATATTTTAAATTATGATGAAATTGAGGATATTATTGAAAAAAATATTGAAACCATAAACAGTACGGATGCTGAAAGATATGTTGAAATAGCCTTTTTCGGCGGAAGTTTTACGGCGATTGACGAGGAAGTTCAAAACAGCCTTTGTGAGATTGCGAATAAATATCTTAAAATGGGAAAAATTAACGGAATACGCTGCTCGACACGACCTGACGCCATAGACGAAAAGTGCCTTGAACGCCTTAAAAATTATGGTTTTACCGCGATTGAGCTTGGCGTTCAGTCGACAGATGACGAGGTTTTGAAAAAAAGCGGCAGGGGTCACACTGCAAAAGATGTTTTTGAGGCTGCAAAACTTATAAAGCAGTACGGGTTTTCGCTCGGACTTCAAATGATGCTGGGGTTGGTTTGCGATACAAAAGAAAAAATGTATAAAACCGCGGACGATATAATAAGCTTAAAGCCTGACTGCGTGCGTATTTATCCCACACTTGTAATTTCGGACACGCCGCTTTTTGATATGATGAAATCGGGAAAATACACTCCTCTTTCGCTTGCTGAAACTGTGGATATTCTGGCGGTTTTGCTTGAAAAATTTTATGAAAAAAACATAAATGTTATAAGAGTTGGTTTGCAAACCACCGATGAGGTAAACGAAAACACCGTAACAGGACCATATCATCCTGCGATAAGAGAAATGGCAGAGTCAACAATGTTCAGGCAGAAAATTGAAAAATATATTGCCGAAAACAAAGAAACAGGTAACATTACCGTTTTTGCAAACAGCAAAAACATTTCTGCGGTGTCGGGGTACAAACAGGAAAATAAAAGGTATTTTCGGCAAAAATATTCTCTTGATTTTAAGGTTAAAACCGATAATAATTTAAATATCGGCGAAATAAAAATTGTGAAAAATTAAAAATAGATATTTACTTTTTGAAAAAAATATGTTAAAATAACCTCACAAGGCAAAACGAAATCAAAGATTTCTTTGTCTTGGAGAATTTTTAAACATAATACTGCGGCGACACTTTGCCGCCTTCGTTATTATGTTATAATATCATATCATTAAGTGGTGCAGTATCCTAGTCGGATCTGTCAGCTTGTAAGGTGGGCCTAAAAATCCACTAAAGGGCATATCGATGAAGTTCCTTGTGTTTGCTTCTTACGCCCAGTCTGGGGCAGATGCTGGGAGTTAAGGATTAAGGGCGATCCGTAATGGCATACGGGCGTTGACCCTTTTTCCGCGGAGGCCTAAATTCGTAGCGGTTAGTCAAAGGGTTAATCTGTTTAAGGAAGAACCTTTTTCTTTAACGGATTAATTCCTTTCTATAAGCATTTGCGCTACGGTTTAGGATGTAACCTGTTTTGCGGTGTAGGTAACAATATGCTGTGAGCAGAGTAGCCTGCCTTGAGTGAGCAAATACGGATAACCGTCAGACGCATTGGCTACTGGCCTTTGTCAGTGCGTTATAGGGTTTGAAATGGTGCTTGCAAAAGAGGCTAAGAGTTGACACGACTGTTGAGGAAAACTCCTAGGCTGTGTTATGCGAGGGATTGCAGTGCGGACTAAGTGGCAATTCAGTCATACCTTTGGCGACAGGGTTATATTGCGCCTTAAAAGGAAACTGCCGTTTTGGCGACGAAACGGCGGCGCTCTGGGAAATCCAACTGAACCTAAGCCGTAAATTTTACTTCGTATAATACCACTTTTTATTTAAAAAAAACGGGTGCTTTTGCCCGTTTTAATAATTTTAATAAAATTTTGTGAGGCATTTTTTGTAAAAAATGAAAAAAGAAAAAAAGTATAATCTGTGGCCGCTTAAAATTACCGTGTTCACCTTCTTTTTGTCTGTTTCAATTAACGTTGTGACAAACCTGCTCATCGAAAAGGTGAGTGTGGTTTGGGCGTTTTTTGTGTTGGTGTGCGTAGTTTTAATCGGCATTATTTTTGATATTGTGGGCATTTCGGTAACAAGTGCGTCCGAAACGCCGTTTCATGCCCGAAACGCAAAAGGAATACCCGGAGGAAAAGAAGCTATAAACCTTATACGAAATGCCGAAAAGGTGTCAAACATCTGCAACGACGTTATCGGAGATACTGTCGGCGTTGTGTCGGGCGGTCTTGCGGGGGCGATTGTTGCGATTGTGGTTCTAAAATACAACGGAATTGACGAGGTCGTATTAAACCTTGTTCTATCGGGAATTGTTGCGGCACTGACTGTCGGCGGCAAGGCTGCGGGTAAAAAAATTGCCATAACCAAAAGCCACGATATTATCAAAACCGTTGGCATAAGCGTGTATTTTATTAAAAAAGTTTTTACCTTCGGTGCTGCATCCGGCGGCAAAAAACCAAAGAAGAAAGTGCGTTAAGAATGTTTTTGGAAAAAATTAAATCACCATCTGATTTAAAAAAAATAAATAAGTCGGATTATCCTGCCCTATGCGATGAAATAAGGCGTTCACTTGTTGAAAATGTGATGAAAACGGGCGGACATCTGGCGTCAAATTTAGGTGTTGTAGAGCTTACGCTGGCATATCACCTTGTTTTTGATTGTCCAAAAGACAAAATTGTGTTTGATGTAGGGCATCAGAGTTATGTTCACAAAATGCTCACCGGTCGGTATGAAAAATTTCCGACAATACGCCAAATGGGCGGACTGTCAGGCTTTCCGAAGCCTTCGGAAAGCGACTGCGACGCGTTTGTTGCGGGTCACGCAAGCACCTCGGTGTCGGCGGCGCTCGGAATTGCAAGAGCACGCGATATTTTGGGCGAGGATTACAACGTCTGCGCGTTTATCGGCGACGGTGCTCTTGGCGGCGGTATGGTTTATGAGGCGTTCGGAGATGCCGGAACAAGCAAAACAAGGCTTATTGTTATTTTAAACGACAATGAAATGTCTATTGAAAAAAACGTCGGCGGTATGTCGGAGTACCTTTCAAGACTCCGCACGGCAAAAAAATATTTGCATACAAAAAACAGCATAAACAGCTTTTTGACAAAAATGGGCAAGGCGGGAGATATTGCAAAGCATACCATTTCAACAGTAAAGGACGCGTTTAAATATTCGGCAATCGCAGGCGGAATTTTTGAAAATTTAGGCTTTACATATATAGGGATTATAGACGGTCACAATATAAATTCGCTTATTGATGTTTTCAGGCGCGCAAAAGAGCTTGACGGTCCTGTGCTTATACACACCTTTACCAAAAAAGGTATGGGATACGAAAATGCCGAAAACGACCCGGAGGCTTTTCACGGCATAAGCAGAAAAGCAACGCTTGTTACAAAAAATGCTATTAATTTTTCCTCTGCGGCAGGCGAAATTTTAAAAAAGCTTGCTGCTAATAATAAAAAAATCGTCGCGCTTACGGCGGCAATGGCTACAGGGTGCGGCTTGTGCGATTTTGCAAAAAAATTTCCCGAACGGTTTTTTGACGTAGGCATTGCCGAGCAGCATATGGTAACGAATGCGGCAGGTATGGCGTCGGGCGGTTTAATTCCCGTCGTTGCGGTGTATTCCACATTTTTGCAAAGGGCATATGACCAACTTATTCACGATGTTTGCCTTTCAAACTTCCACGTTGTATTTTTGGTGGACAGGGCAGGAATTGTAGGTGAGGACGGCGAAACGCATCAGGGAATTTTTGATTTGTCCTATCTTTCACATATGCCGAATATGAAAATTCTTGCGCCGAGCTGTTTCAAAGAGCTTGAACAAATGATGAATTTTGCCGTAAACGAGTGCGAAGGACCT
>JALEIO010000012.1 GCA_022769845.1 Oscillospiraceae bacterium | reverse complement strand
CCACTGAAGGTCAAACACAAAATAAATCTTCTGCCAGTCCTCCGACATATAATAATCTATTCTTTTTTCAATCGTTGTGCCGCCGTCGCTCGACAAACGCAGATAAATTATGTATGGTTTGTCTATTGAAAGAGAATTTTTGTCTGTTTTGATATATGCCGAAACGCTGTAAAAACCGCAGCCGTTTTGGTTGAGCGCATTTGCAATATTTTGCGCAACTCCCGTTGACGAATCCAATCTGTTTGATACCTTTACACAGTAATCGCCGTCATATGCACCGTCGGTTTTTGTAATTTGTGCCTCATCCGACGTAGCCTTCCACTGCGTATCGCCGGGGTCCGTCGGGATATCCGAAACCTTGTAAAGTTCCATATTGTCAACATAAAAATCTTCGTTATCCTTGTTGCCTTCGGCATAAATTATGGCAGAACTGATATCACCGTTCCACATTGCCACAAAGGTAAGATCAAGCTTTATCCAGTCGGCGGCAATTTTGGTGTAATTTCCCTGCCAGCTTGTTGAAGAATCAAGGCTTCCTTTGAGCTTTGCAGACAAATAATAGTTGTTTCCGATTGATTTTGCACCTTTTGGCGCCTTTATATTTACCGTTGCTTTGTAAATTCCCTGACCGTAGTTTTCCAAAATATCCTTAATGTTGCACGCAAAACTGCTGTAAGACTTTTGCCGCTCGGAAACCTTTATGCATTTTCCAAGCTTATCGTCCGAAACAACCTCAAATTTCGCGTCTCCAACTATATACCACTCTTTTCCGAGTGCGCTCTCAAAGGAAGAATTATTTATAAGATTATCCGAAATTTTCCCTGCGCCGTAAACACTTTCATAATTCTCAAAGCTTGGGTCGGTTAAAAGCTCACCCGTTTTTTCATAGCCTTCAAGGTGCGAAAAATCCGCATGTTCCTCTTTTTCGCCATAAAACTCCCTTTCTTTTTCATCATACTCTTTTTTAATTTTTTCATATTCGGCTTTTTCCTCGTCATTAAAAGGATTTTCCTTGTAAAATCCTATTGATTTTATGTAAAATCTTTCATTTTGAGTATTTTCAAGCGTTCCGCTCTCGCCGAAGGGTTTATACTGAAACCATAAAAGCTGCTCGCTTACAGCGTTGTCGCCCCGAAGCTCGTAAAGCGTTTTATGCCACTTGTTGTTTTGGTTTATAAGAGACAAATTTAGATTGGTTCCGCCGTTTACAAGGGTTCTAAGCTTTATGTTCATACCCTTAAAATCGCCCGTTCTGTAATAATCAATTACCATAAAACGGTATTGGGAAATATCAATGCTGTTTTTGAAAACATATTGCAAAACAGGCGCGCCTGTAGTCTCACGGGTTTTTCCGCCCCATGCGATAGCACACTTTTCACCGTCAAATTCACCAATCTCCCAAAAAGCGTTTATTGCAGTTCCATTGTTTACAAGCTTCTCGCCTGTTAAAATAATCGCGTCCTGTTCGGCAAACGCATAAGGAGCAGCGCCGAAAACAAGCGAAATACATATCAAAAATACCAATATTCTTTTCATTATATCAATCCTTTCCCCAAAGCGTAAGCTTTATTGTAAAACGGTTTCATATCTTACAAAATTTTCGTCCATAACAATAGCCTTTATATCAAAATGCTCGTAAATTCCGTTTGGAATGACAATTTCATTTGTCAAAGTTTTTGACGCGTCGCCGTTTTTGTGAGTATACTCAACGTTGTTTATTGCGCGAAGTGTAATTCCGTCGTAAAGACACAGCGCAAAATTTATTTTCTTATCCTCGCCGCTGAAATTTTTTGAAAGCTCAAGCTGCGACGATATTGTATTTCCCTCTTTAATCACATCAGGGGTACTGATAACAGGCGTACCTATGCTAAAGCCGTCATATGACATAAAAAGAATTTGCGCATTTTTGTCAACACAGTTTTTAGCAAGAAGATTTTTTGTTTCATAGTTCATTTCGTAGCTTTCGCCGTTAAATTTTCCGAAATTACCGCCAAAACTGCACACAAAGGTGTTGCCGTCAAGGCTCGGCAGATACTGCTCTGTGCGGTTTGATGTCACAAGCAGTTTAAAATTAAGGTTATACGCAAAACTCGCCCAGTCTATATGAGCATATTTCGGCATATAAGATATATTATTTTTTATAACAAAATTTTTGGTGCGGTTTTTCGATTCCCAGCCCTTAATATCAGCCGACTGCCCTTTTACAGGACGGTTTTCCTCGCCCCAGCCGTATCCCGAATAACGCATAATATTACCGCTTACCGTAATGTTTTCCATTATATCGAGGTTTGAATTTAACTGTCTCGAAAAAAATTCAAACGCATAGGTTGCATATTCAATAAGATTATCGCTATACTCAATATACTGCTGTTTTGACGGTTTTTCAGCCTCGCCCTTGTACTGATTTGTAAGAGCCGAGTCGTAAATCTGAAAAATGTAGTTGCCCTTAACCGTGTTTTTTCTTTCAGCGCTTCCCGAGCAGCTGTTCCAAAATTCAATGCCGTTGCCCCATCGGCTTGTTTCGCCCGTGCCGCCTATATATCCTATAACACAGTTTGTAACCTTCATATTTTCAACGCACGAAAACCTTATTCCGTGCCAGCCTGTATACATAAGACATAAATTATCTATTACGCAGTCCGATTTGTCAGCTGCACTTATAATACTCCTCCCGGGAGCAATTTCTATATTTTCATACACATCGCCGGGATTGCCGCCTTCGCAGTAAAGAAATACCGGCGAAGTTGACGACTTGCCGTCATAAAAAGTAAAATCAGCATTAAGCTCGCTTTTATCCGACACTTTTATTGCAAACTTCTCGCCGTTGTTAAACGATACAAATCCCGCACTTCCATAAATATTATCCACCGTCTGCCAAACGTTTTCCGTTTCGGTTTTCTTCCATAAGGCGGCGTTTGCATAGTCTTTGTCCGAGCCGTATAGTTTTGGCTTTTCGCCCTCGCCGTACGCGGCATATGAAACTCCGCTGACGCAGGCAAGGTTTACTCCTCTCCATATTCCTCCGCGCTCAAAAAATACGCCGTCTCCGCTTTTTAAATCAGCGTTTTGAACCCTTTCAACGCTTTTCCAAGCGTCTGTCGGCGAAAGTCCCGAATTATCGTCGTTTCCGTTGTTTGAAACGTAATATTTCGTTCCGCTTATCGAAATATTATCCGCTGAATTTAATATGTTTTCTCGGCGCGCTTGTGCTAAACCGTCAATTTCCTCAATGCGTTTTTTCGCCTCCGCAGCGTTATAAGTATCATCATATAAGTCGGGCGCGTCACTGTATTTTTTAAGACTGCATTCGTCTGCATAAAACGGCAAATGAACGCTCTCGCTTGGGTCTGCGCCGCATACAATAAAGAACGCCGCGGTAACATTTTCATCATACGGAATGTAAACGACATTGCTGTTTTCATCCCAGCTGTCCGAAATAGGATAGGACGAAGCGTAATAAGTTATTTTTCCGCTCTTTTTAAGCAAAATTCGGACTAAACACGAATTGCCGATAATCGGTGAGGGCGAATCTGCCTTAAAATGCGCGCTGATTTTATAATTTCCCGCGCCGTTTGCCTTTAAAACGCCTAAAATATCCTGTCTTATTCCCGAATAATAATATTCTCTGTCAAAAATTTTAACGCAGCTGCCCGCTGCTCCGCCATCGACTTTTTCAAAGGAGGCGCCGTTTGACGCCGCCCAATTATCAAGCGTATCAAAAGACGGATTTGTCAAAAGCTCCTCTGATATTTCACATCCGTTAAACCGCTCAAATATGCCTTTTTCCTGAATTTCGCCCGTTTCGCACTTCACCGAATTGTAAAATTCTTCGTCCTCTTTTATTTGCTCCTCACTCCTCGGGTCGGATAAATGAAACGAAACGGATTTTATGTAAAAACTGCCGCCGCTCGGAGTATCGGGATACGGCGTAATATGCATCTGCGCAAGCTCTTTATCAGAACCGATATTTTCAACAAGGTCATACCATTCATTGTTTTTTAAATAAACAATTCTCTGCGCGTTTGTACCGTCCGAAAAAAACATACGCAGCCTCATACCGTTTGTAGAGTCGTCCTCGCGAAAACAATCAAATTTTAAAAACTTATATGTTCCAATATCAATCGGATTCGAGCGAAAATTAATATCTATAACCATTCCGCTCTCCGATTCGCCGTCACCGCCCGCGCCAAAGCATTTTATTATATCGTCCTCGGTTTTGTATTCGCCGTACTTTACCCACATCAAGGAAAGCAAACTATCGGATGAATACTCTATTTTTTCATCCGATGCAAAAGTTGTGCCGGAAAAAAGCATTAGAAAAGCGATAAAATATATAAAAAATCTTTTTAAAAAATTTTTCACATTGCCTACCAACCCTTCTTAAAGCATATTCTTTTCTCTATACTCTTTAGGCTGTATGCCCTCAACCTTTTTAAACACCTTTGCAAAATAATTTGAGCTTTGAAAGCCCACCGCATTTGCGATATCCTTTATAAGCAAATCGTGCCGCAAAAGCAGCTCCTTTGCCTTATCCAGCCGATAATTTATAATATATCTGTTTATTGTAATGCCCACTTCTTTTTTAAACACCATACTAACATACGAAATGTTCAGATTCAAAAAATCGCTTATCTCTCCGAGCGACAAAAGCTGATTTTTATAGTTTTCTTTAATATATTGCTTAATTTTCCAAACTATGTTGTTTTCGTATTCAGTGTTAAGATTGTCAAAAAGCATATCGATGCATTGAATAACGCCGAAAACCAGCTCGTCAAGCGTGTTTGCCGAATGAATATTGTCCAGCACTTTGGAAATACTCATCTCAACCGCGCTGTTAAGCTCGTATTTTTTATTGATTTTATAAATCACGCTTACAAGCTTGTAAAAATAATTTTTTGTAACCGAAACAAGAGTTGCGTTTTTTTGACGCACCTCCGAAGCAATTCTTTTTACAAGACGTTTCGCACTGTCGCTGTCGCGGTTTATAAGATCGTTTTCAAATTTTTCAACCAGCTCGTCATCAAACTTGTATGAGGACGAAAGACTGCTTACGGTTGCAACGGTATTGTAGCCAGAATAAAACACCGCATTAAGCCCGAGACTTGCGTTTTGATAAGAATCATATGCCCGCTCAACAGGCTCAACCGAGCCTATTGCGGCAAAGGTAGACGCATTTGTGTCGTCAAAAACCTCGTTGCAGAAAAGTGTAATTTTATCCTTCGGCGCACCGTATTTTTCACCAAAAAACAATGCCGCCACATAAATATCATCATGCTTTTGACCCAAAACCAAATTAAAACTGCCTTTTTTGGCATAAATTGCGTTTGAAAACTCCTCATTTAGCAAAAAATCGTCGGTATAAACCTTAAAAAGCACAACGCACACATATTTTGCAT
>JALEIO010000076.1 GCA_022769845.1 Oscillospiraceae bacterium | reverse complement strand
TTAAAAAGGACTTTATGCTTTGGCTTTTGGCTTTCTGCATAAAGTCCTTTTTTCAGCGTTTGTCTTTGAACAAAAGTGTAATTGCCCATATGCCTGCAATGCCGACAATGGTGTAGATTATTCGTGGTATAAGCATAAGCTGTCCGCCGAAAAGCATACCTATAAGGTCAACACCGAAAAGTCCTATAATTCCCCAGTTTAAAGCGCCGATTATAATTAGCACAAGTGAAATGTTATCAAGCATACAATCGCTCCTTATTTTGTTTTGCAATAAAAAATTACCCGTTTTAATTATGCGTATAAAGCACAGTTTTTAAACGGGTAATTTTTTCAAGTTTAAAAAATTTTTTTAAGCGGTTTCGTTTTCTTTGGTTTTACCGGACGATTTCTTGTTTTTAAAGGTGAGAAGCGGTTTTTCAAGCTTATCAACGCATTTTTTTGTTATAGTGCATTTGGTTAAGCTCGGATTGGACGGCGCGTCATACATAACGTCAATCATTGTATCTTCGACAATCGAACGAAGTCCGCGAGCACCTGTTTTTAAATCAATAGCCTTTTGTGCAATTTCGTTTAGGGCTTCCTTGTCGAATTCAAGCTCCACATTGTCAAGCTCGAGCATTTTTTTATATTGCTTAACAAGTGCGTTTTTCGGCTCTGTAAGTATTCGTACGAGAGCGTCTTTGTCAAGATTGTCAAGTGTTGCAATCATAGGCAGTCTGCCGATAAATTCCGGAATAAGACCGAATTTCAGCAAATCCTGCGGTGTGATTTTTTTTAGTGTTTCGCCAATGCTTTTGTCCTCTTGTTTTATAATTTCAGCACCAAAACCCATAAGCTTTTTGCCGATTCTGTTTTCGATTATTTTGTCAATTCCGTCGAATGCACCACCGCAAATAAACAAAATATTCGTAGTGTCAATCTGAATTAACTCCTGATGCGGATGCTTGCGTCCGCCCTGAGGAGGAACGGAGGCAACAGTGCCTTCCAAAATTTTCAAAAGCGCCTGCTGAACGCCTTCGCCGCTTACATCACGTGTGATAGAAACGTTTTCAGACTTGCGCGCAACTTTATCGATTTCGTCAATATATATAATGCCTTTTTCGGCGCGCTCAATATTGTAATCAGCAGCTTGAATAAGCTTTAAAAGAATGTTTTCAACATCCTCGCCGACATAGCCTGCTTCCGTTAACGAGGTTGCGTCCGCAATGGCAAACGGAACGTCAATAATTTTTGCAAGCGTCTGTGCAATAAGCGTTTTTCCCGAACCGGTAGGGCCGAGCAGCAGAATATTGCTTTTTTGAAGCTCAACGTCGCCGGATTTTTCTTCTGATTCTATACGTTTGTAATGGTTATAAACTGCAACGCTCAAAACCTTTTTTGCGAAGTCCTGACCTATTACGTAATCGTCTAAAATTTTTTTAATTTCCTGTGGCTTGGGAATATTTTCTAAATCCGCCTGTTTGTCAAAATCATCGTAGTCATCGGCGACAATATCACAGCACATAGCAATACAATCACTGCAAATAAACACGCCCGGACCTGCAACAAGACGCGAAACCTGGTCTTCGGTTTTGCCGCAGAATGAGCATTTGAGCTGTTTTTTATCATCAATATTGCCCATTATTTATTTTCACCTCATTTATTTTCTTTTTGAAATAACCTCATCAACAAGACCGTATTCTTTTGCTTCTGCTGCCGACATAAAGTTGTCGCGGTCGGTATCTCTTTCGATAACCTCAAGCGGCTTTCCTGTCTGCTCGCTGAAAAGTGTGTTCAGTGTGTTTCGTATTTTAATAATTCTGTCGGCGTGAATTTTGATGTCGGTTGCCTGACCCTGCATACCGCCGAGCGGCTGATGAATCATAATTTCGCTGTGGGGCAGTGCAAAACGTTTGCCCTTTGCGCCTGATGAAAGAAGAAAAGCGCCCATACTTGCCGCCATACCAATGCATATGGTGGAAACGTCGCATTTTATATACTGCATTGTGTCATAAATTGCCATACCTGCGGTAATAGAACCACCAGGGCTGTTGATATATAGGTTAATATCCTTTGACGGGTCTTCTCCCTCCAAGAAAAGAAGCTGTGCAACAACAAGGCTTGCCGTTACATCGTTGACCTCGTCGCTTAAAACTATAATTCTGTCCTTCAAAAGTCTGGAATAAATGTCAAAAGAACGTTCCCCCCGACTTGTCTGCTCAATAACCATAGGAACTAAACTCATTTTTAAATCCTCCCTTTTTAAATGAGCTGCCGTTAAAATAAGGCAGCCCAAAATTGTGTATATAAAATTTATCGTCAATAAAATTACTTGCTCTTTGTTGCGTTTTTAACAAGAAGGTCAATGGTTTTTTGTGTAACGATTTCATTTTCAAGCGATTTTCTTTCTTCGTCTTTAAATAAATCCTTAACTTTGTCAAGCTCCATATTGTAGCTTTCCGCAACTTTTTTCATTTCGGCTTCAACGTCTTTTTCGGTTGCTTCAACGTTTTCAGCCTTTGCAACAGCCTCTAAAACGAGAGAGGTTTTAACCTGTTTTTCTGCCTGATCTTTAAACTGATTTTTAAAAGAATCAATGTCAGAGCCTGTCATCTGAAGATATTTTTCAAGGTTTAATCCCTGCATAGAAAGACGATAGTCAAAATCTCTTGCAATGTTTTCAAGCTGTGTGTCAATCATACATTCCGGAATGTCAACAGTCGCAACCTTCAAAACCTCGTCAAGAACGTTGTTTTCGGTTTCGTGCTTTCCGCGCTGTTCGTTTGATTTAGCTAATTTTTCCTTAATATCCTTCTTGTATTCTTCCAAGGTATCAAATTCGCTTACGTCTTTAACAAAGTCATCGTTGATTTCGGGAAGCTGTTTTTCCTTAATTTCTTTAACCGTTACTTTAAACATTGCTTTTTTGCCTTTTAATTCCTCTGAATGATAGTCATTCGGGAAAGTAACGTTAACCTCAACCTCTTTGCCGATTTCAGCGCCTATAAGTTGGTCTTCAAATCCCGGAATGAATGCGCCGGAGCCGATTTCCAAGCTGTAGTCGGTGCCTTTTCCGCCGTCAAAAGGCTTATTGTCTGTAAAGCCTTCAAAGTCGATAACGGTAAGGTCGCCTTCTTTAACCGCTCTGTCCTCAACGGGAATAATTCGTGCATTCTGCTCCTGAACTTTTTTGATTTCAGCCTCAATTTCCTTTTGAGTTGTGCGGTATGTAACCTTTTTAACGCTGATTGCATTGTAATCACCAAGCTCAACTTCAGGTTTGGTGGTAACGGTAGCGGTAAATACAAAATCCTTGCCGCTTTCAATTTCAACAACGTCGATTTCAGGTCTCGAAACAGCATCGATGCCCGTTTCTTTCAATGCTTCTTCATACGCCTCGGGGCAAACAAAATTAACTGCGTCTTCAAAAAATACGCCTGCGCCATAGTATTGTTCAATGATTTTTCTCGGCGCTTTTCCTTTTCTGAATCCGGGCAGAGTGATTTTTTTAACATTTTTAAGATATGCTTTCTGCACACCTTTTTCAAAGGTCTCTGCGTCAACCGTAATTGTAAGCTTGACGCTGTTTTTTTCTTGCTGCTCTTTGGTAACTTTCATAATTTCAATTTCCCTTCCGCATTTTTAAATTTAATTATAAATTTTTTATTTATAAATTTTTATTTAACAACAATACATTATATCAAACATTAAAAAAAAATGCTACTGTTTTTTTAAAAAATATTAAAATTCAACAAAAATTTATTTATTTACTATATATAATGTAGATATTATGATAATTTATATGGTGTAAATCCCATAAAATCAGCCGAAACAAGCTTAAATTTTATGCCGTCGTATTCGCCGTTGAAGGCGTTTTTTGCCGATTTAGAATGTATATGACCGTAAAAGCACCTTTTTACATCGTGTTTTTTCAAAATTTCAAGATAATCGGCGTTTATTTCAAGGTTTTTTGTGACGGGCGGATAGTGCATAAAAGAAATTTTTTCGTCTGCTTCAAATTTATCTGCTTCGGAAAGCGACATATCAAGTCGCATAATTTCTCGAAGATATATTTTTTTATCCTCCTCTTTGAAATTATCGTTTGACTTATCAATCCAGCCGCGTGTGCCGCAGATTGCTTTGTTTTCAACCAAAACCGCGTTATTGTGCAGAAATGATATTGAGTTGAAGCCGTTTTTTTGAACGTAATCGGTGAGCTTTGTAATGCTTTCCCACCAATAATCGTGATTGCCTTTTAAAATGATTTTTTTGCCGTTTAAATTTTCTATATATTCAAAATCTTTATATGCTTCGTTAAGATATGTCGCCCACGAAATATCGCCGCCTACAACCACGGTATCGTCATCCGACACGGTGTTATTCCAGTTTTCTTTAAGACACTGCATATAATTTTTCCAACTGTCGCCGAAAATGTCCATCGGTTTGTCAATGCCGAGCGCAAGGTGCAAATCCGATATAGTTAGTATACTCACAAAAAAACTCCTTTTAAACATATTGAAAAAAATTATGTTTTGTGATAAAATCACTTATAGCATTATAACCGCTTTATATTAAATTTGTCAAGTACGGAGTTTGAAAATGAGAGATGTTTTTTATTTGGCTCTTGCTTCTTTCAGCTTGGGAATGGTAATGAGCGCAAATATTTTTCCGAAAAATTTAATGCTTGTGCTTGCCGTGGCATACGC
>JALEIO010000056.1 GCA_022769845.1 Oscillospiraceae bacterium | reverse complement strand
GGTGAGGACGGCGAAACGCATCAGGGAATTTTTGATTTGTCCTATCTTTCACATATGCCGAATATGAAAATTCTTGCGCCGAGCTGTTTCAAAGAGCTTGAACAAATGATGAATTTTGCCGTAAACGAGTGCGAAGGACCTGTTGCGATAAGGTATCCGCGCGGAGCAATTTCGCTTGATGACAGCTGCCCTGATTTTGAATTCGGAAAAGCGTGCGTTGTGTCAGAGGGTGATGACGCGGCAATTTTTGCAGTAGGCAGAATGAATAAAATTGCAAAAAGAGCAGTTAAAATTCTTAAAGAAAAAAATATTTCGGTTTCTCACATAAATGTAAGAAGTGTAAAGCCCTTTGACAAAGAGCTATTGGAAAAATACGCCGCAAAATCAAAGCTGGTTTTCACGCTGGAGGATAACCTTGTAAACGGCGGCTTCGGAAGCTTTCTTTCAGTAAATTCAAACATAAGAAACGCCGTAAATATCGGCTGGGGCGATGAGTTTATTCCGCACGGCAAGGCAAGGGAGCTTTTTGAAAAGTATAAGCTTGACGAAATAAGCGTTGCGCAAAGAATTGAAAACGAATTAAAAAATATAAAGGATTAGAGGTTTTAGCTTGAAGGAACGACTTGACGCCGCACTTGTAAACAAAGGTCTTGCTGAAAGCAGAGAAAAGGCAAAGGCGTACATTATGGAGGGCATTGTGTACGTCAACGGTCAGAAGGCGCTTAAAGCCGGCGATAAAGTACAGGACGGCGATTTTCTTGAAATCCGCGGTGCTACATTAAAATATGTCAGCCGCGGCGGACTTAAGCTTGAAAAAGCGGTAAAAGTTTTTAATATTGATTTAAAAGACAAGGTGTGCGTTGACATTGGCGCTTCAACGGGCGGATTTACCGATTGTATGCTGCAAAACGGCGCAAAAAAGGTGTATTCAATCGATGTCGGCTACGGTCAGCTGGCGTGGAAGCTTAGAAATGACGAGCGTGTTGTAAATATTGAGCGCACAAACGTGCGATACCTTGATTTGGAGCTTATAAATGACGAAATAGATTTTGCGTCGATTGATGTTTCGTTTATATCGTTGAAACACATTTTGCCGGTTGTATATTCGTTTTTGTCCGACTTTGGATTTTGCGCCGCGCTTATAAAGCCGCAGTTTGAGGCAGGGCGCGAGGAGGTAGGCAAAAAAGGAGTTGTGCGCGACGAAAACGTGCATAAAAAAGTGATTTTAAACTGCTTAAATTTTGCGCGAGAGTCAAAGCTTTATCCTGTGGGGCTTGACTATTCGCCGATAAAAGGCCCTGAAGGCAATATTGAATTTTTAATGTATTTATCGAAAAATGCTCAAAATTCCGATATTATAACCGAAGAAGACGAAGAAAAAATTGTGTCCGAAATTGTAAATGAGGCGCATACAAATGAGTAAATTTATTAAAGAAAGGAAATGAAGGTAATGGACGGCAAGCATAAATTCCCCGAAGGCACGCTTTTTTCGGGCGAGAATGCCTTCATTCCCATTCCTGAAGCTTTGGGTGGAGGCTTTAAAATGGTTAAGGTTGATGAATTTGACTGCTCCGATTTGCTGTCGGACAACCTTAGCGCAGAGGACAGCGCCGTTGACGGAAAGAACATAAATTATGTAAAAGAAATTAAGTTTGACATAGATTACAAGTCAATTAATGAGTATGAAAGTGTGCAGAAAACCTCGAATATTGCCAAAGAACCGAATAGTGCCGATAACGAGGACGAGTTTGTACGTCTTGCAAAGGGCGACAGCTTTTCAAATTCGGATTTTGAAAATTTAAACAGTGTTGAAGTGTTGGAAAAATTGGACGATGACGAAACGCCGAACAAAAGAAAAGCGGTAAAAAATATTCACGAAGGTCACAGAGAGCGATTGAAAGCGCGCTATGACAAGCTTGGGCTTGAAGGGTTTGAGGACCACGAGGTTCTGGAGTTTCTTTTGTATTTTACACACAGCCGATGCGATACAAACCCTATTGCACACGCACTTATAAATGAGTTTGGCAGTCTCGAAAAGGTTTTGAAGGCTGACAGAAAATTTTTGGAAAATGTGGACGGAGTGGGAAAACAAAGTTCTCTTTTAATAAGCTTTTGCCATCAGCTTATGTTGTTTTTAAATTCAAAAGTCCCCAAAAATATATGCCTTGCCGATTCTACGGCAATGGGCGAGTTTTGCTGTCAGTTTTTTATGCAGAGAACCGAAGAAACCTTTGCGGTGCTTATGCTTGATACCAAAAGAACGCTGCAAAAGGTTGTGATTATAAGCACAGGCACCGAAAACGAAACGGCATATTATCCGAGAAATGTTGTCAAAGAGGTTATAAAGCATAAGGCAAATGTGGTGGTAATTGCGCATAATCATACAGGCAACAGTGTTCATCCGTCGGATAACGATATTATTATAACGGAAGCCATTTTTGATTTGCTTGCAGGCATAGGCGTTCCGCTTTTGGACCATATAATTTGCTGCGGTAAAAAGTTTACAAGTCTTTCAGACCGAGGACTTATGCCCAAGGATAAAACGGGCCGCAAAATTCAAAAAAATTAAATTTTATGCTTATAAAA
>JALEIO010000051.1 GCA_022769845.1 Oscillospiraceae bacterium | reverse complement strand
CAGCAGACTTAATACGCTTACCGAGCAAGGCGGCACGCAAGCAGGCTCGAGCGGCGGAAAAAGAGGACAATCTCCTGCATTGGTACAGGATGGACAAATAGGTGCGGATTTTGTCGGACAGCTTTCAGATAAAGAAATTTTTTGCGATATAAACGAATGTGAATGGGCGGCAGATTATATAAAAGGTATCTACCGACGTCAGATTATGGTTGGATATGACGGATATTTCAGACCCAATGATTTGCTGACAAGAGAAGAACTTGTAAAAATAATTATACTTGCAAAAGAAAATGAGATTGATTCAGCTGCGGAAAATCCATTTGATGATGTGAACGAGAACAGTTGGTTTTATCCTTATGTAATGACGGCTATAAAAAACAAATTTGTTTTTGGTGTTAGTGAAAACTGCTTCGGTGCGGGAATAGCTGTAAGCAGACAGGAGGCTGCAGCAATGATTTACCGTGTGTTTGCAAACGGTGACAAAGAGGAAAGCGGCGAACCGCTTGGATTTACAGACAGTGCGGATATTGCGGAATATTCTTCCGAAGCTGTTAAATGGCTGCAAAAAAGAAATATAATATCGGGATTTCCGGACAACACCTTCCGACCTGATGACGGGCTCAGCAGAGCGCAGGCTGCAAAAATTATATTCGAATTAGTTAAGTAGGAGGTGCAGAATAGTTGGTAAACAGAATAAGAAATATTTTTATACTGCTTTTATTGACAGCATTAATGTTTTCAGGGCTTGTAACCGACGCAAAAGAAAATGCCGCAACCAAGTATTCCAAAGAGGTAACGTTTTTGTGCGATATGGGAATTATAAATTCTTACAGTCCTGAAGCAACAGTAACAAAGCAAATGGTTCAAAACAGTATAGAGCTGATTGGAGCGGGAGCGTCGAGTGCAAAATACTTTGACCGCAACGATTATACAGAACCCGCAACACTTACGGAGGTTGCAGCCGTTTTGGCTGATTTGACAGGCAGAGGTGCTATTCTGAATAAGGAAAATGTCCTTTCTGTAGCTGCAAATGCCGGAATTACAAGGGGAATAAATCTTGGCGGCAATGATTATGTGACAATGGAATGTTATGCCAATATGCTTTATCAGGCGCTTACGGCAGACCTTATGGAGGTAAAGCTTACCAATAACCAGACAAAAGAATATACGGTTTCAAAAAACAAAACATATCTGTCGGACTGTATGTATATGTCGGAGATATACGGAATTATCACCGCAACCGAAAAAACAGGGCTTTATTCAGAGAGCAATCCGGCAAGAGAAAACTATATTCAAATTGACGATGAAAAATTTCTTCTTAATGGAACCCAAAGTGATTACGGAGACATTTTGGGAATGAGTGTTACTGCATTATACCGTGAAAAGAATGGAGTAAAAGAAATTATTTCGTTATATTTTTCGGAAAATGACAATCAGACAATTACGGTAACGGCAAGCGATTTAGTGAAAGACAAATCAGGGACAGAACATATTTATTCTTGGGAGAACTCCAAAAAGGAATATAGTATTGATGCAGAGGCGGCATTTATATACAACGGATTTGCAGTTGAATATATAAATGATGACGACATCCGTATTAACGAAGGACATATTACTCTTATCGACAATAACAATGATTCAAAATATGATGTTGTAAAGATTACTTCAGTTGAAAGCACGGTTGTTACACAAATTTCGGAGACATATAAGTATTTGGTCGGGAAAAACGGAACTGTATATGACGCAGAGCTGCTTTTTAACCCTGAACCGGGTACGGTACTGAATGAAAAAGGAAACAAAACGGAGTTTTCCTCAATAAAAAAAGGAAATGTAATATCAATCGGTTATAAGAAAAACACCAATAAGGTTGCTTTAGTCCAAATAGGAAGAAAAATAACCGGAAAAGTAAATTCGTTTAACAGCGACGGAAGCATTTGCATAGACGAAGAAAATTATGATATTGCATTTTCGCTTCGTGAGAATAAAAGCGGATTTAACTTGGATCGTATTAAGCTTGGAGTTGGAGTATCTGCGTATTTAAATGCGGAAAATGAGCTTGTTGGAGCGGAAATAACCAGTAACGACGATATGTATGGATATATGACAAAGCTTTATTCGGAAAACGGTCCTAAAGGAGATGTAAGAATAAGAATATTTGCGTCCGACGGAGAGTTTCATGAGTATGTGATTAATGACAAGGTTATTTTTGATTCCGAACGCATTGACAGTTCGCAGCTTTTAGACATTAAAAGACGAACTTTGTGGGACGGCGATGCACTTAAAGACCAACCGATATTATATCGCATAAACGGTGACGGAAAGCTTGTTAGCCTTTATACTGCAATTAAAAACACAAATTACGGCGCATATAACCTCGATAAGTTTTCGCTGGATTATTCCGGAGAACTTCGTTATTTAGGCGGCGATTGGAGCAGCCTGGGAGGATTGTATACACTTAAATCGGATACTGTTGTTTTTATAATACCTAATAATATTGATGACGCGGACTTATTCTATACAGTTTCACCGACCGGCTGGGGAGCATGGACATTTGATCTTGAACTTTATGATGTTGACGAGGAAATGGGCGTAGGGATGGTTATTCTGCGAAAGTCGGATTACAAAGTGCAGCAAGCATCCTTCAACGGCAACCAGCCAATTATTGTTAAAAACGTTGTGATGACGATTGATGAAAACGGTGAGATTGTTTATAAAGTTAAGGGATGGCGAAACGGAGCGGAATATTCCATAAACACGAGAAGTGTTGATACGTTTGCAACGAGGATGCCTAATGAAATTTTGCAGCAGCAAGGTTTGTCGCTTCCGACCGGCAACGGAAAGGTATTTTCTATTTCTGATTTAAAACCGGGAAGCGTTATTCAGCCTATGATAAATAAGGATAAGCTTACGGGGTTCACACTTTATTATGACGGTAAAAATAAGGTGTATTATGAATATTCAACATATAAGCTGGCAGAAATGTTAAAAGATCCGGAATGTATGTTTTTGTCCGGAAGGATAAGCTCCTTGACCAAGAATGGATTTTTGTATACAAAAAACAGTCCGGAAGAGGAGGAATCTATCATAAGAAATATTCGAATAGGAGCCGGAACTAAAATATATCTTGTTGAAAACGGAGACGTGTTTGAATGTACCAGAAATGAGCTGTCTGTAAATGATAATGTACTGCTATACTATAATTATTCGAGCTTAAGTATGATTGTTATTCAGCGGTGAACAAATTTATAACATATATATTTTATTACATAGTAGGAAGGGATTTAAAATATGAAAATCAATACCGGCATAGGGTCGCACGTGAAACGCCGAGGTACGGTAAAAACTGAATTGAAGAAGAATTTCTCGCTGTTTACGATGATGATTCCGGGACTTATTCATTTAATATTGTTTGCATATCTGCCGATGTTCGGCGTAATTATAGCTTTTAAAAAAATAAATTTTGCACAGGGAATTTTAAAAAGTCCCTGGGTGGGATTGCAGAACTTCAAGTTTTTGTTTAATACCAGCGATGCATGGATTATAACGCGAAACACAGTGCTGTATAACCTACTCTTTATTACTCTCGGACTGGTTTTGCATTTGATTGTCGCTATAGGTTTAAACGAAGTGAGAAACAAAGTAATTTCAAAGACCTGTCAGACGATGATGCTTATGCCGCATTTTATGTCAATGGTGGTAATTAGTTATATTGCATTTGCCTTTTTCAGCAATGAGACGGGTTTTATGAATCATAAAATTTTGCCGATGTTCGGTATGGAACCTGTTGACTGGTATGTAAATCCTAAACCGTGGCCGTATATTTTGAGCATTGTGCATTTTTGGCAAAATTTAGGATACGGTTCGATTGTGTATCTTGCAAGCATAGCGGGAATTGATAAAAATTTGTATGAGGCAGCAGAAATTGACGGAGCAAACAAATGGAATCAGATTACAAATATTACCATTCCTTGCTTGAAGCCGGTTATTATAATTATGCTTATTATGTCTATCGGCAAGATATTTAATGCGGATTTCGGATTGTTTTATCAGGTTCCTCAAAATTCCGGAGCGTTATATTCAACTACATCTACAATTAATACATATGTTTTCAATATGATGAAATCGGGAAGTGCAAACAGTATGGGAATGTCAAGCGCAGCGGCATTTTATCAGTCTATTGTCGGATTTATACTTGTTGTGGCGTCAAATGCTGTTGTTCATAAAATAGATCCGGAAAGAGCAATGTTTTAGGAGGCGTAATATTATGACTGCAAGAAAAAAAGGATTTCAAATTATAATAAGTAGCGTTTTTATAGCAATAGCGGTCTTATGCGTTATACCTGTAGCGCTTGTTCTTATTACATCATTGACGGATCAAAAATCCATTGATAATTACGGATATGCATTTTTTCCGGAAAAGTGGAGCTTTGAAGCGTATCGTTATATATGGGCGACTGCAAAAAAAACAATTTTTAATGCATATGGCATTACAATATTTACAACGGTTGTAGGTACCGTTATGGGAGTGCTTATTGTGGCGCTTTATGCATATCCGATATCAAGAAATGACTTTAAATACAGAAACGGATTTGCATTTTTTTCGTTTTTTACAATGCTGTTTAACGGCGGATTGGTATCATGGTATATGATATGCACAAGATTTCTGCATCTTAGCAACACAGTATGGTCATTGATTCTTCCGGGGGTAATGAATTCGTGGTATGTTGTAATTTTAAAGACGTTTTTTTCAACAACAATTCCTGCGTCGATTATTGAATCTGCAAAAATCGACGGAGCGAGCGAATACAGAATTTTGTTTCGCCTGGTAATGCCGCTGTCACTTCCCGGATTGGCTACCATAGCATTATTTTTTACATTAAAATTCTGGAATGACTGGTATAATTCATTAATGTTCATTACTGATGAACATTTGAGAAATCTGCAGTTTTTGCTGCAAAGTATGCTTTCTAAAATACAAATGCTGAATGAAGCCGATGGAAATACATATTTGGCTGAAACGATTGAAGAGGTCCCCAGCGACAGCGTAAGAATGGCTCTTTGTATGATAGCGGCGGGTCCGATTTTAATTGTATATCCGTTTTTCCAAAAATACTTTATTCAGGGATTAACGGTTGGAGCTGTAAAGGGGTGATTGTATGCCGAATGTCTGAACAGGCGGTAATTAAACGCAGAATTTGTTGATTAATTTAAAGGAGAGGAGTAGTTTTATGAAATTGAAAAGTTTAAAAATGGTAAGCGCTGTTTTGGCGGTAATGCTGTCTTTGCCGTCTGTATCGGCTATAGGAGCCGGAGCAAACGAGGGGATTTATTATGAAAACTATTTCGACAATGCCGACGCTATGAGTATATTTTCGGGGGAGGGAAGCGATTTTTCAACAGAAAACGGATTGGGTAAGATTGTTACTAATATGAAGGCGAACGAATTAAGCTATGTATATGCCTCACTGGGAAAAGATAACCCTCTGCATAAGATTTCGGACGGTGAAAAAGACACACTTGAGGTTAAGGTAAAATTTGAAAGAGCGACCCAGAATTATTTATTCGGACCTTATGATACTTCGGGCGAAACTGAAAAGAATTATAATGCTCTTGTGAAGTATAACAACACTAAAGGAACATCTCTGCGGGGCAATGGCTATAAAGTCGGTGATAAAGAGATCACCTTTGGCGACGATTTTAATATGAAGTACAATGAATGGCGTCAGCTGTACTTTGTGTTTGATAACGATAAATACTACCTTTATATCGACGGAAAAAAAGTGCCCGGACCACTCGTGCTAAAAGCGCCGGCGACTGCGGATGACCTTAAACAAATTGATAAATTTATGTTTGCCGGAAAGAAAGAAAGCGCTGTGAACCAGGTAACATGGATTGATGATATTATCGCGCAGAAGCTTGCACCTATTTGTTTGAGCAAGAGCAGTATTGCAAACGGCGCGGCAAATGTTTCTGCCGAAACTACCAAGACGCTTGTGCTTGATTTTAATACTATTATTGACGCGTCCAGCTTGGGCAATATAAACATAACTGCCGGAGACCGTAGTTTGTCCGATGCAGAGTACGATGTTTCTGTTGATAAGGGTGACGCTACAAAGGTAATTATTAAATTTAACTGTGATTTGTCGTCTGCAACACAATATACAGTAAATTATACCGGAATTAAAGATGTTATAAACGGCGACGGGGAAAATACTGCATCAGGTATGCTTTCGTTTACTACAGAGGAAAAAGCAATACCTCTTAAGGTTACGTCGGAGAATCAGATAACAGATGTTTCGGTATTTGCACCTTTAACAGTTGTGTTCAATAAGGTTATTTCCAAAGAAACTCTTAATAACATAACCATTTCTCCTTCTGCAGAGATAGAGACGGAGGCTGTTGATAATACTGTTATAATCAAGCCGAAATATAATTGGATTGCAAATAAAAATTATACGGTTTCGTTTGACGCTCTTACCGCATTAGACGGAAGCACTGTTGATAGTGCA
>JALEIO010000043.1 GCA_022769845.1 Oscillospiraceae bacterium | reverse complement strand
TTAACGCTTTTTTCCTTAATCTGCTCGGCAAGAGATATATGCGCACGGTTGGTTTTTGCAACCAGCAAAAGTCCCGAGGTATCTTTGTCAATGCGGTGAACAATTCCGGGTCGTATTACGCCGTTTATGGCGCTTAATTTGCCTTTGCAATGATACAAAAGCGCATTTACAAGAGTACCCGAATAGTTTCCCGCGGCAGGATGAACCACCATATTTTTGCCCTTGTTGACAACCAAAAGCTCATCATCTTCATACACAATGTCAAGCGGTATATTTTCCGGCACAGCGTTAAGCTCTTTCGGCTCAAAATCGGTAATTTCAACAACATCGCCCGCGCACACTTTATAGCTTACTCTTGAAGCGCTGCCGTTAACGGTAATACGTCCGTCCTCGATAAGCTTTTTAACGGCGGAACGCGTCAGAGAGTCAATTTTGATAAATTTGTCCAGCCGTTCGCCGCCGTTTTCGCACACAAGGGTAATTTTATCCATTATCCTGTTCACCGTCCGTTTTTAGCCTATCTTCGCCTGCTTTAGACTTATCCTTATCATAGAAAAATATTATATAAATGCAGATAAGGATTGCTCCCACAACCACACAGCAATCGGCAAAATTGAAAACAGGATAATTTATAAAATCCAGCTTTATCATATCAACAACGCCGCCGTTACGAAAAATTCTGTCAATAAAATTTCCGATTGCCCCTGCATAAATAAGCGAAATTGAAAAATTAAAAATTTTGTTTGAAGTACGTTTTTTTATAATTATATATGACAGCACAACAAGAACAACAGCGGTAAAAATTATAAAAAAGTACCGTGCTCCCGCAAAAATTCCCCATGCCGCACCCGTATTTTTAATATATGTCAGCGATAAAACGCCACTTATAACATTTATACTGTCCTCAAACGGAATGTTTTTCACCGTAAGAATTTTTGTAATTTGATCAATTAAAACAAGTGCCGCCGACAAGATTACATAAAGCACAGAACCGCCTCCTTTAAAGGAATCAGCTGAGTTTTTCAATTCCTTTTTTAATTCTTCTTACAGACTCGTCTTTGCCGAGAATATATCCAAGCTCAATAGCGCCGCCCGGCGTAAACGCCTTTCCGCTCAAAGCAACTCTTAACGGCCATAAAATTATACCGTTTTTAACGCCCAGCTTTTCAATGAGTGCAAACAGCGCATTGTGAATATTCTGCTCGTTCCAGTCAGAAATTTCTTCAAGAACGGGAAGTGAATTTTTAAGGCTTTCAAGCGAATTTTCAGGATTTGTTTTCATCTTTTTGTGGGTATAAAGCGAAATATCATATTCCGGCAGAGCGTCAATAAAGTCAATCTGCTCGGGAATATCCGAAAACTTCTCGCATCTGTCATGCAAAAGACGCGCAAGCTCAATGCGGTCAACGTCCGATTTAACAGCCTTGTCAAAATAAGGCTCTGCCTTTTCTTTAAACTCCTCAACCGTCATTTTTCTTATATATTCACCGTTTAGCCAGCTTAACTTTTTCTCATCGAAAACAGCCGGAGATTTGCTTATGCCCTCAATGCTGAAATGCTCAATAAGCTCCTCCATATTGAAGATTTCCTGGTCGCCTCCGGGACTCCATCCGAGAAGCGCAATGTAATTGATAATAGCGTCTTTAAGATAGCCTTTGTTGATAAAATCCTCATAAGACGCGTCGCCTTCGCGTTTTGAAAGCTTTTTACCCGATTCTTTTATAATGGGCGAAACGTGAATATATGTGGGTATCTCCCACCCGAACGCCTGATACAAAAGGTTGTATTTAGGTGTGCTCGAAAGGTATTCGTTACCCCGTATAACGTGTGTGATATGCATTAAATGGTCGTCAACAACATTGGCAAAATTATAGGTCGGAAGTCCGTCCGATTTAAGCAAAACGTTGTCGTCAAGCGTAGAATTTTCCACTGTAATTTTGCCGAAAACCGCATCCTCAAAGGTGGTTGTGCCATGCGGGTCGATTTTTTGCCTTATAACATACGGCACTCCCGCTTTGAGTTTTTCCTCTATTTCCTCTTTTGAAAGCCCTCTGCAGCAGCCGTCATATTTCGGTGTCATTTTGTGTGCAAGCTGCGCTTCTTTAAGCTTGTCAAGACGCTCCTTATCGCAGAAGCAATAGTATGCGCCGCCAAGCTCAACCAATTTTTCAGCGTATTCTTTATAAATACTCTTTCTCTCACTCTGAATATACGGACCGTAATCTCCGCCTATATCAGGGCCTTCGTCGTGCTTAATACCGGTTTCCTTAAGAGTTCTGTAAATCAAATCCACCGCGCCGTCAACATATCTTTCCTGGTCGGTGTCCTCAATTCTCAAAATATAATCTCCGCCCATATGCTTTGTTAAAAGATAAGCATAAAGCGCAGTTCTTAAATTTCCAATGTGCATATAGCCCGTGGGGCTTGGTGCAAAACGCGTTCTAACCTTTGACATTTATATCTATCCCTTCAATAAATTGCTGCAATTATTTTTCGGCAGCGATAATTTCCTTTGCTTTTTTAATTGCCTCGTCAACAGAAAGCTCCAGTACAGAATCGGATTTTCTCTCTTTAAACTCAACAATGCCCTCGCCGTATTTTTTGCCGACGGTAATTCTAATCGGAATACCAACAAGGTCGGCGTCATTGAATTTTACGCCTGCACGTTCGTTTCGGTCATCGTAAAGCACGTCAATGCCTTCATCCTTAAGCATTTTGTATATCTTTTCGCCGCCCTCTTTCTGCTCCTCGCTTTTCATATTGGGAACAACCAAAATAACCTCGAACGGAGCAACGCTCATAGGCCAAATAATGCCTTTTTCATCACTGTGCTGCTCTATAATAGCCGCAACACATCGGTTTACGCCAATTCCGTAGCAGCCCATAATCGGAACTTTAGGCTTGCCGTCCTCATCAAGGAAGGTGCAGGAGAGTGCCTCAGTGTATTTTGTACCAAGCTTGAAAATGTGTCCAACCTCAATACCCTGACAAATTTTCATTGTTCCGCCGCATTTCGGGCAGACATCGCCCTCTACAACTGTTCTGAAATCGCCCACAACATCAGGTGTAAAGTCACGTCCTACGTTAACGTTTATAAAGTGGTAGTCTGTTTCGTTTGCACCGACCAAAAAGTTTTTCATATTCATAATTTCATTGTCGGCAATAACCGTTATACCAAGATTTATAGGGCCCGCAAAACCAACGTTTGCGTGAGTAATTTCCATTACATCAGCAGCCGGCGCAAGCTCAAGCGAAAGCGCTTTAAGATAATTAGTAAGCTTTGTTTCGTTAACATCTCTGTCGCCTCTTACCATAACAGCAACAAATTGGTCGTCCGCTTTGTAAATAAGCGTTTTTGCAAAGTTGTCCGCAGTCTGACCAAGACCTTCAACAAGCTCATCAATCGTGCCGACATTTGGCGTATGAATTTTTTCAATTTCACGCATTTCTTCATTTTTTTCAGGACTCGGAATACAAACCGCCTTTTCGGAGTTTGCGCTGTAACCGCATTTTTCACAGTATGCAATAGTATCCTCGCCGATATCGGATTTAACCATAAATTCCTGCGAACCGCTGCCGCCCATAGCGCCCGAATCGGCGTCAACAATGATAAAATCAAGTCCCATTCTATTAAACGCCTTGTTGTACGCGTTATACATTTTCTGATACGATACGTCAAGTCCTTTTTCGTCTTTATCAAAACTGTATGCGTCTTTCATAATAAACTCACGGCTTCTTATAACGCCAAATCGCGGACGGCGCTCGTCGCGGTATTTCGTTTGAATTTGATAAATCGTCATAGGCAGCTGCTTGTACGATTTTACAGTATTTTTAACCGTTTCGGTAAAAATTTCTTCGTGCGTGGGTCCCAAGCAAAAATCACGGTTGGAACGGTCTTTCAAACGGAACATTTCCGACCCGAAAACCTCCCATCTGCCCGATTCCATATAGCTTTCGGCAGGAAGCAGTGCTGACATAATAAGCTCCACTGCGTCCTCTCGGTTCATTTCTTCTCTTATTATATTTTCCACCTTGCGAAGAGTTTTAAGTCCCATAGGAAGATAAGAATATACTCCCGACGCGAGCTTTCTCATAAGTCCTGCGCGCAGCATAAGCTGATGGCTTACAATTTCTGCTTCGGCAGGCACTTCTCTTAATGTAGGCAGCAAATACTTCGATAATCTCATTTTTAATTTCAAACCTTTCTGTACCTATTATATCATTCTTATAGTATAATCTATTTATTTCAATCTTGCAACACTTTTTTGGTATTTTTTAAATTTTTTTACGGTTATTTATTTTTATGCGCGGTTTTGATGCCGCTCAAACTGTAAGCATTTATCTTAAAAGACGTTAAAGAAAATTGAAAATCAGTATTTTACAAAGCAAAACTCCCTGAAAAATTCAGGGAGTTTTTATATTATACCTTGCCTATTTTTCTAAATTTATTATATCGTTCTTCAAGAAGAAAATCAACATCCAGCTTTTCAAGCTTTTTAATTTTTTTTGAAATGCTTATTTTTAATTCGTCGCATATTTCTTCGTTTGTGCGGTTTTCTTCTTCTATTACTTTTTCGACAATACCGAATTTATACAAATCGTTTGCCGTAAGCTTTAATGCGTCGGCGGCCTCGGAAGCCTTTGCCGCGTCTTTCCACAAAATACTTGCGCAGCCTTCGGGAGATATAACCGAATATACTGCATTTTCAAGCATAAATATAGAATCCGCAACCGACAATGCAAGCGCACCGCCACTGCCGCCTTCGCCCGTGACAACCGAAATAACAGGCGTTTTAAGCGTCATCATTTCCATAAGATTTTCGGCAATGGCAAGTCCTTGTCCGCGTTCCTCCGCGCCAATTCCGCAGTATGCGCCCGAGCTGTTTATAAAGCATATTACAGGACGTTTAAACTTTTCAGCCTGTTTCATAAGGCGAAGTGCTTTTCGGTAGCCTTCGGGGCTCGGACATCCGAAATTGCGCTTCATTCGCTCCTCGATTGTGGTTCCGCGCTCCATTGCAATCACCGTAACGGGCGTATCGTTAAGATACCCTATTCCACCGATAATCGCGCCGTCATCTTTAAATCTCCTGTCGCCGTGAAATTCAATAAATTTTGTTATCATTCTGTCAATATAATACGCGCCCGACGGCCTTTTTCCGTCGCGTGCTTTTAAAACTCTCTGATACGAATCCATTTTTTCACCCCCGTTAAGCATTGTGCAGCTCTAAAATATCAGCAATAGTATTTTTAAGCTTTTCGCGCGGCACAATAGCGTCAACAAAACCATGTTCGAGCAAAAATTCCGCT
>JALEIO010000039.1 GCA_022769845.1 Oscillospiraceae bacterium | reverse complement strand
CACATTCACAGTGTTGGCGCCGAGTCCGGCAAGCGCAACAAGAGCACGATAGTTGTATTCCGTACCAAAATCGCCAATGGGCGCATCAAAATACTTCCATTGTCCCAGCTTCACGGAATACTTTTCTGCATCGGCCACAAGCTTTTCACGCAGTCGCTGAAGCATCTCCTTCCAGCTCGCGGCAGCATCCTCGGTAAGAATACTTGTATCAAAAGCCATGCCGGGGCCTACGTTGATTGTGGCAAATTTCTTTAGTACATCTGCGTCGGCAGCGGCAGGGGGATTTGCCAGCATCAGCGTATTTGCTGTGTCAAAGAATTCCTTTGGACTCATGGAAAGCACCTTTTCCACCGGGACAAAGTCGTTTTCTGCGGTATAAGTGCCCTTGGGAGCCGTGTACTCGCTGCCCTTTTCATAGGCTGAGAGAGGCATCAGCTGCATATTTTGCTGAATATCATACACATTGGGCAGATCCTCCTGACCGGAAAGCACGACACGAGCGATGAGCCATACCATTGAAGTTGGAACTTCCACCCGGATAACACCGTTTGGCAGATCACCCTTCCATCCGGAAGGGGTAAAGGCGTATGTACCGGCTTTTTCGAGTACAGCAGTAGTATTGGTCCATGCGTCCAGCACCTGCACGTTAAAGAAACGGTCGTCTTTGGGCATGACATACACCATGGGTTCGGCGCTTAGGTCAAGCCATGCCTGGGTGTAAACGGTGTCCACATTGGGCGTTACCACGAGCTTTGACTGCGCGTCTGCCAGTTTCTGTGCATGAATGAGCTGATTTACCGGTGCACGCCCTGTGACGGGAGTTTCGGTATTGGTAGACGAAGTTTTTGTAGCGTCCATAATGACAAGCGGTAAAGCGTAGGTGTACGCCTCGCCGACCAGCTCCCATGTGGATTTTGAATCCTCCCCTGTCTTTTTAATGGTACAAGACGAAAACAAACAGGACGAAAGCAGTATAATTACCGTCATCAGAAGAGCAAAATATTTTTTCATATAGACCTCCTTGTTATGCAGCGTTTATTATTTTTCATGATTGACACATCCAAAGCATACGAAAAACGTCGTTTGTGTCAAACTGTAGCACCGTACTGTAGCACCGTACTATGTTAATTATAATGATTTTTTAATTATTATCAATAGGTTTGTGACGAATCGACATATTTTAGGGACGAATTGACATAAAAAAACGCATACACAGCGCCTTAAGCTTTTGCAGTTTGCAGATAATGTGCAAAACATACAAAACAGACGCCGGCATGCGGCATTTTATGGTATATATTTAATTGTAATGCTCAGACATTCTTATCCGGCAGCTTGCCGAAATACAGCATCAGCGCTTTTTCGGCATCGCTGCTGTTTTTTGTAAATTTTATCTCCGATATATTGAACAGAATACATCCGCAATGACCCTTGAAGGTAGGAAAGCATATTACTTTCAAATAGGTATCTATTTCGGGACTGTAATCAATAATCTCAAGCGTTTCACCGTAAAGCGTTGCGCGCTCGTAGCTTCGCAGCCACTTGGAATTCATGTTGGAAAACAGGCTACCGAAAGAGCTTCCTATAAGTTGTTCCAGCGGCAACTTTTCGAGCTTTGAAAGAGCCGGATTTCCGTACCTGAATATCCAGTCCACGGCATGCCTTTTCTCATTGAATATCATTTCAATATCCGTAAACGCAAAGGGCAGATTTTCAAAGCTGCTGTAATGTCTGCGGTATTCCTCGTCCGTTACGGGTATGCCGGTATGGCTGAAGCTGCTGATAATACGCTTTTGCTTTGAATGAAACTGCTCAATAATTTGGTTTTTCTTTCGCTGCGTATATATTAAAGACTCGCCGTTGCTTAGGTTAATCTTATCAGTGATATCGTGTATAGCCATTGCGGACACAATACCTCCGCGGTGTATCTTTATAAAGCCGTCACCAAGCTTTTCTTCAATTTCTCTGAATGTCATCCTCGTTTTGTATATGGTACCTCCGGAAACATGTATATCAGCATTGTTGCCCATCATAAGTACATAAAGGATTGTGCTGACATTAAGCACGACCTTCTTTTTATTTGAAATAATTGTTATGTATTTTGCTTTCTGCAATTAAGACACCTCGCTTACCTTTCGGCGCTTTATAATACTTTCAAAAGTGCCGTAAAGACACTATGTATTTATACGCGGTGGACGAAAAGACTGCTAACGAGCAACTTTAAAATTTCCTACAATTATTTTCTTCCGGTTGAACCAAATCCGCCTTCTCCGCGAACTGTTTCGGAAAGATTGTCTGTTTCAATAAAATCTGCGGCAATATATGGCATAATAACAAGCTGGGCAATGCGTTCGCCCTTTGCAATAACCTGTGTTTCGCTCGACTGATTATAAAGTGAAACCATAATTTCGCCGCGGTAGTCGGAGTCTATAACGCCTACCTTGTTTGCGGGTGCAAGACCTCTTTTTGTTGCAAGACCGCTTCTGGCAAATACAAATCCACCAAAGCCTTCGGGAATTTCCATTGCAATGCCGGTATGCACCATAACCGTTTTTCCCGCGCCGATTTCACATTCTTCCACTGCATACAAATCTGCGCCTGCACTTGAAGGTGTGCCGTAGGTTGGAACATATGCATTTTTATCAAGCTTTATAAAATTTACTTTTACTCTTTCCATTTTATCCTCCTTGTATTAAGATAATTAAGATAACTCAAAAGTGCCGGTGTAAAGATCGTAGTATTTGCCCTTCTGCGTAATAAGCTCATCGTGGTTGCCGCGTTCTATAACGCACCCGTTTTCAAGCACCATAATGGCGTCGGAATTGCGCACTGTTGAAAGTCTGTGTGCGATAACAAAAACCGTTCTGCCGTGCATAAGCGAATCCATACCTTTTTCAATAAGGCTTTCTGTGCGGGTGTCAATGGAGCTTGTAGCTTCGTCAAGCACCAGAACCGGCGGATTTGCCACTGCCGCCCTCGCTATTGACAAAAGCTGACGCTGACCCTGACTTAAATTTGCTCCGTCCGAGGTAAGATAGGTGTCGTAGCCGTTTGGAAGATGCATAATAAACGAATGTGCGTTAGCAAGTTTTGCCGCATTTATTATATCCTCATCGCTTGCATAAAGATTTCCGTATCGGATATTGTCTTTAACCGTACCTGTAAAAAGGTGTGTATCCTGCAAAACAAACGCCAAAGAGCGGCGTAAATCGGCTTTTTTAATCTTATTTATATTAATTCCGTCGTAAGTAATTTTTCCGTCCGGAACATCGTAAAATCGGTTTATAAGATTTGTAATTGTTGTTTTTCCTGCACCCGTTGAGCCGACAAATGCGATTTTCTGACCCGGTTTTGCATAAAGCGAAACGTTGTTCAAAACGGTTTTGTTAGGCTTGTAGCCAAAGGTTACGTTGTGAAATCTTACGTCGCCTTTAAGCATAATATAAGAAAATTCGCCTGTTTTTTCGGGGATTTTCCATGCCCACATTCCTGTGTATTTGTCTGCTTCGACAATTTGTCCTCCTCGTTTTTCAGCCTTTACAAGCGTGACATTTCCGTTATCTTCTTCGCTTTTTTCATCGAGCATTTCAAAAATTCGTTCCGCGCCTGCAAGCGCTGATAAAACTGAATTAAACTGCTGTGACATCTGCGTTATGGGCTGTGAAAAGGAACGTGTAAACTGCAAAAAAGAGGCTATTGTTCCAAGGTCGCCGATAACGCCCTTTATAACCAAAAATGCGCCTGCCGCAGCAGTTATTGCGTAGTGCATATACGAAAGATTTCCCATAATGGGCATAAGAATATTTGCACATGTGTTTGCGTTTGAAGCTGCGGTGTAAAGATTTTCGTTTATAGCATCAAAATCTTCTTTTACCTTGTCCTCGTGGCAGAAAACCTTAACAACCTTCTGTCCTTCAATCATTTCTTCTATATAGCCGTTTACCTTGCCGATCGCTTTCTGCTGTTCTTTAAAATATACCGAGCTTTTTGAACCGATTTTTTTAATTATTGTAAGTATTAAAATCAGCATTGCAATAACCAGAACTGTTAAAATAGGGCTCAAAACCAGCATTGCAATGAACACGCCTACTACCGAAATCATTGATGTAAAAAGCTGCGGAATACCTTGGCTTAACATTTCGCGAAGCGTGTCGGTATCGCTTGTAAAACGGCTCATAAGCTCACCGTGAGTATGAGTGTCGAAATATTTTATCGGAAGCGACTGCATATGGTTAAAAAGCTGAACTCGAACCTTTTCAAGCGTGCCTGATGAAATTGTAAGCATCAGTCTGTTATACATAAACGTTCCGATAATTCCGAGCCCGTAAAAAGTACCCATTAGAACAAGCGTTTTTATAAGTTCAGGAATATCCGAGCTTGTTGTAAGGTTATTTATAACGGGTTTTAACAAGTAAGTACCTGCAATTGAAGCAACGGAGCTGAATATTATTCCGATTACAACAAATACAAGTTGAATTTTATAGTCGAGAAGATAGCTTAAAAGCCTTTTGATTGCTTTGCCCGCGTCTTTTGGCTTTCGGACAGGCTTTGTATTTCTTGACGGCGGCATATTATCACTCCTTTACTTTCTGTTTTGAAGCTGGTAGAGCTCCTTGTAAATACCGTCCTTTGCAATAAGCTCCTCGTGCGTGCCCTGCTCGGCAATTTTTCCGTCATCCAGCACGATTATCTTATCTGCCTCGCACACAGAGGTAATTCTTTGTGCGATTATTATAACGGTAGTGTCCTTTTGTTTTTTGAAAGATTCTCTGATTTTTGCGTCGGTTGCCGTATCCACCGCGCTGGTTGAATCGTCGAGAATAAGAATTTTGGGCTTTTTCAAAAGCGCTCTTGCGATGCATAGCCTTTGCTTCTGACCGCCCGAAACGTTAACACCGCCCTGACCTAAATCGGTATAATATCCGTCCGGAAAGGATTTTATAAAATCATCTGCCGCGGCGTCACGGCATACCGATTCAACCTCTTTGTCCGACGCGTTTAAATCGCCCCATTTGATGTTGTCTGAAATACTGCCCGAAAAAAGCGTATTTTTTTGAAGAACCATTGCAACTGCGCTGCGAAGACTTTTTATTTTATATTTTCTTACGTCCTCTCCGCCTACAAGAACAGCGCCCTCATTTACATCATAAAGACGGGGAATAAGACTTACAAGAGTGGTTTTTGCCGAGCCTGTTCCGCCTATAATTCCCACTGTTTCGCCGGAATTTATTTTAAGGTTGATGTTTTCTACATTGTAGTTTTCACTGCTGTCTCCGTATTTGAACGATACGTTTTTAAACTCAATCGAGCCGTCCTTGACGGTAAGATTTTCGTCGCATTTATCGTCGGTAATGTCAATTTCTTCAGAGAGAACTTCGTTAATTCGTGATATTGAAGCCCTTGACATAACAAGATTTACAAAGGCGAATGAAATCATCATAAGCGACATAAGAATTTGCGTAACATAGCTGATAAAGCTCATCAGCTGACCTGCCTCCATTGTTTTGGAGATAATCATATTGCCGCCAAACCACGAAATTGAAATCATACAGGAATACATTATAAACTGCATAAACGGCGCGTTCATAATAATAAGCTTTTCCGCTCCGACCTGCGCGTTTTTTAGATTTTTTGCACTTTCGGCAAATTTTTTGTTTTCGTAGCCTTCGCGAACATAGGTTTTTACAACTCTTATAGAAGTTAAATTCTCCTGAACGGATGAATTCATAAGGTCGTAGCGCTTTAACATCTCTTTAAACCGCGGAAATGCTTTTGTACTGATAATAATGAGAGCGGTAGCAAGAATAGGGATTGCAATAAAGAAAATTATTGCAAGACGGGCATTAATACGCACCGCCATAATGGTTGCGCCGATTAGCATAAACGGCGAGCGCACCAGCATACGCGTAACCACCATAAATGCGTTTTGAATATTTGTTATATCGGTTGTAAGACGTGTTATAAGCGATGGGGTAGAATATTTGTCAATATTTGAAAACGAAAACTCCTGCAACTTGTAAAACAGTGCCTTTCGTACGTTTTTGCCGAACCCCATACTTGAAACCGCCGCAAATCGACCCGACATTGCGCCGAAAAAAAGTGCAAAAAGCGACATAAGAATCATCATCAAACCGATTTGTGTAACATATACCATATCACCGTTTTTTATGCCAACGTCAATTATTTTTGACATAAGAAAAGGAATATATATTTCGAGGATAACCTCAAAAATTACAAACAGCGGCGTGAGAAAAGCCGCAAGCTTGTATTCGCCGACATAGCGCATAAGCTTTTTCATTCACATTCCTCCAATGTAAGAGAATTTATTTTTGCGTTTGTGAATTTTACTATATCCTTTGCCGAAAGAAGCAGCTGACAGCCGCGAACACCTGCCGAAACGGTGATTTTTTCAAAATTTTCACACGTTTTGTCAAAATATGTATCAAATTTTTTCCTCATTCCGACAGGAGAGCAGCCGCCCCGAACATAGCCTGTCAAACCAAGCAAATCCTTGACGTGAACCATTTCAATTTTTTTGTTGCCGCTTATTTTTGCGGCTTTTTTCAGGTCAACTTCTTTTGCAACGGGTATGCAAAACACAAGAAAGCCTGTTTTATCACCCTTTGCAACAAGAGTTTTGAAAACCATTTTGTCGTCAAGATTTGCTTTTTTTGCAATGGTTATGCCCGACAAATCGTTTTCGTCAACCTCGTATTCAATAGTGTCATACTTAATTTTTGCCTTATCAAGAAGGCGCATTGCATTGGTTTTTACCATATTTTTTCACTCCGAATATAATTATAAATTAGTTTTGTGATGATTTTGTGATAATTTTAGATATTTTAAAAATATTTTTAGGCATAAGAGAAATCTCCTATGCCTAAAATTTTACTTTTTAAAATTTTCTTTTACCTTTTCAAAAAAGTTTTTTTGCTGCTTGTGATTGGTGTCGCTTGTAAGCTCGCCAAATTTTTTGAGCACCGCTTTTTGCTCGGCGTTAAGACGCTGCGGAACCTCAACAACAATCTCAATAGTCTGATTTCCTTTTATGCCGGTGCGCACATTAGGTATGCCTGCGCCCTTAATTGTAAAGCGTGTGCCGTTCTGCGTACCTTCGGGAATTGTTTGTTTAACCTTGCCGTTTAATGTCGGAACATCAATCTCGGCACCCAGCGCCGCCTGAACAAAGGTGATAGGAACCTTGCAAAATACTTCGGTGCCGTTTCGCATAAATAAATCGTGCCTTTTTACAACAACGGTAACAAGCAAATCACCTTTAGGACCGCCGTTAAAGCCGTGATTGCCAAGACCGCGGAAGGATACGGTTTCGTTTGTGTCAATTCCGGCAGGAATGTTAACCTCAACCGTGCAGGCACGTTTAACTTTTCCTTTTCCGCGGCATTTCTGACACGGATTTTCTACAACCGTACCCGTTCCGCCGCAGGTTGTGCAGGTAGTGGTGTTAACCATTTGACCGAGCATTGTGTTTGTTACGCGTCTTATTTCACCGGTTCCGTGGCAGGTAGGGCATTGCTTGCGTTTTTTGTCCTTTGAACCTGTGCCGCCGCATTCGTCGCAGTCCTCAACACGATAGATTTTTAATTTTTTCTTTACGCCGAACGCCGCTTCTTCAAAGGTGAGCATAATTCTTTCTTCAATATCAGAACCGGGACGCGGCGCGTTCGGGTTGCGTCTGCGTGCGCCTCCTCCGAAGAAGGAGCTGAAAATATCGCCGAAATCGCCAAAATCCGTAAATCCGCCGTATCCGCCACCTTGCGCACCGTCAAAAGCCGCGTGACCGAATTGATCGTATTTCTGCCTTTTCTCTTTATCGCCCAAAACCTCGTAAGCTTCGTTGGCTTCTGTAAATTTTGCTTCAGCCTCGGCATTTCCGGGGTTTAAATCGGGGTGATATTTTTTGGCAACTTTTCGGTATGCTTTTTTTATTTCATCGTCGCTCGCGCCTCTTGAAACGCCAAGCACCTCGTAGTAATCTCTTTTTTCTGCCATATAAATTCAAAGCCTTTCATAAATTTATGTAATGCCAAAAATTACGCAAAAGTAGGCAGCCGCTTATTTTACGGCTCCCTACAATATTGCTTTTGTTTATGCCTTATTACTTTTTGTCATCGTCGTCAACCACTGTGTAGTCTCCCTCATAATTGCCGCCTTGCGCACTGCCGTTTTGTGCGTTGGGGTCAAATCCTGCACCCTGATTTGCCTGTGCGCCGCCGTTTTGCTGATAAACCTTTGCCGAAACATCGTAGAACTTCTTCTGCAAATCTTCGGTAGCGGATTTTATAGCTTCAACATCAGTTCCTTCGAGTGCCTTTTTAACAGCGTCAATTTTTGTGTTGATTTCGGTTTTGTCAGCCTCGTCAACCTTATCGCCAAGGTCGGTAAGAGCCTTCTGGCACTGATATACAAGCGTGTCGGCGTTATTTCTTGCGTCAACAGCCTCTTTGTTCTTTTTATCCTCTGCAGCATATTTTTCAGCGTCTTTAACCGCCTTGTCAATATCCTCCTCCGAAAGATTTGAGCTTGCAGTAATTGTTATTTTCTGCTCGTTGCCGGTTGCCATATCTTTTGCGCTTACGTGAACTATGCCGTTTGCGTCAATATCAAATGTAACCTCAATCTGCGGCACGCCTCTCGGAGCCGGAGCAATGCCCGAAAGCGAAAATCTTCCGAGCGTTTTGTTATACTGTGCCATTTCGCGCTCGCCCTGAAGAACGTGAATGTCAACGCTGGTCTGATTATCTGCGGCAGTAGAGAAGATTTGACTGTGCTTTTTAGGAATAGTTGTATTTCTTTCAATAATCTTTGTAAATACGCCGCCCATTGTTTCAATACCGAGCGAAAGCGGTGTAACGTCAAGCAAAAGAAGGTCTTTAACCTCGCCCGCAAGTACACCCGCCTGAATAGCCGCGCCCATTGCAACGCACTCGTCGGGGTTGATGCCCTTGTGCGGCTCTGTGCCGATTAAACGCTTAACTGCTTCCTGAACGGCAGGAATTCTTGACGAACCGCCCACCAAAAGCACCTTATGAATATCCGAAGGCTGCAATCCTGCGTCGGAAAGAGCGCGTCTTGTAGGCTCCATTGTTTTTTCAACAAGGTCTGCGGTAAGCTCATCAAATTTGCTTCTTGTAAGAGTTATGTCAAGGTGTTTCGGACCTGTTGCATCGGCTGAAATAAACGGAAGGTTGATGTTTGAAGTAGTAACTCCCGAAAGCTCGATTTTCGCTTTCTCGGCAGCTTCTTTAAGACGCTGAAGTGCCATTTTGTCTGCCTTTAAGTCAATGCCGTTTGTTTTTTTGAATTCGTCTGCAAGATAATCTATAATTCTCTGGTCAAAGTCATCGCCGCCGAGACGGTTGTTGCCGCTTGTAGCAAGAACTTCAAATACGCCGTCGCCGATTTCAAGAATAGATACATCGAATGTACCGCCGCCAAGGTCGTAAACCATAATTTTCTGCTCGCTGTCTTTATCCATACCGTATGCAAGAGCAGCCGCCGTAGGCTCGTTGATAATTCTAAGAACCTCAAGACCTGCAATTTTGCCTGCGTCTTTTGTAGCCTGGCGCTGTGCATCAGAAAAATATGCAGGAACGGTAATAACAGCCTGTGTAACGGGTTCGCCGAGGTAGCTTTCCGCGTCAGCTTTAAGCTTTTGCAAAATCATAGCCGAAATTTCCTGCGGCGTGTATTTTTTATCGTCAATTACAACTTTTCTGTCAGTACCCATATCTCTTTTAATGGAGCTTACGGTGTGGTCGGGGTTTGTAATTGCCTGTCTTTTTGCAACCTGACCTACCAGTCTTTCACCTGTTTTTGTAAATGCAACAACCGAAGGAGTTGTTCTTGCGCCTTCAGGGTTTGGAATAACAACGCTCTCGCCGCCCTCCATAACGGCAACGCAGGAGTTTGTTGTACCTAAATCAATACCAATAATTTTACTCATAATGTATTCCTCCAATTTTAATTAAATTTCATTTTTGCAATTCAAAGCTTAAAAGTTTTAATTTGCCACTTTAACCATACTGTAGCGCAGAACCTTATCTTTATAAGTATAACCTTTTTGAAATTCTTCAACCACAGTATTTTCGGTTACGTTTTCATCTTCTATGTGCATAACCGCATTGTGCAGCTCGGGATTAAATTCCTCGCCGACAGCTTTTGTTTCGCATACGCCAAGCTTTTTGAAAATATCCTCGGTTTGCTTGTAAACCATTTCAATGCCCTTGTAAACATCGTTATCCTTGTCTGAAATGCTGTCCATTGCGCGTGCAAGATTGTCCATAACGGGCAAAAGCTCTTTTATTGCGTCTGCTGCGGCGTCAATGTAAATTGCTTCTTTTTCGCGCACGGTGCGTTTTTTAAAGTTGTCGTATTCTGCACACAGCCTTAAATATTTATCGTTTAATGCTGCGTTTTCTTCTTTTGCCTTTTCAAGCTCGTTTTTTTCGGGCTCGGCAGCAGGCTCGTTGTTTTTTGATTCGGCATTTTCGATGTTTTGAGTGTTTTCGGTTTTTTCAGCATTTTGAGTATTCTCGGCATTTTCCTCTGCTTTGCCTTTGTTTTTCAAATTCTCTTTTTCTTTTTTATCAGCCAATATAAGTCATCTCCTTTACGGGTTGTCGGTTGTGCCCAAATATTTGTTCAGGTTCTTTTTCAGATAATCAAGCGTTGCGACAACCTTTGAATAGTCCATTCGCGTAGGGCCTAAAATTGCAATTCCGCCGATTACGCCGTCTTTGATTTTGTAGTTTGAAATTACCATACTCAATCCCAATTCTTTAAGACGCGGATTTTCATCGCCGATAAGAATATTGATTTTATCATCGTTAAGCTTTTCTTTAATGAAGCCTTTGTCAATGTTTCCGACAAAATCAAAAAATTCTCTTGAACGATTGACGTCTTTAAATTCGGGATAATTCAAAATGTTTGCCTGACCGATTGCCGAAATGTCAAAGCCTGAAAAGGTTTTTAAAACCTCCGACAAAAAACCCATAACAGGGTTCATAATTTCATCAGGCAACGGCATTATGCTTTTTTGCGCAAGAATAAAGTCATCGCTTATTGTGCTTATTTCTTTGTCGCAGAAGGTGAGGTTAAGATAATTTCCAAGCCTTTCAAGCACCTTTTCATCAATGCCTTTTTTTACCGCTATGGTAGTATTCTTGACAATTCCGCCGCTGTTTACAACAATCATAACAAAGCTTTTTTCGTCAAGCGGCACAAGCCGTATGCTTTTAAGCTTGTCGGACGAAACGCAGGGCGTTGAGATAAGTGTTGTATAATTTGTAAGGTGCGCTACTGTGTTTGAAATATCCTTTAAAATATTTCCGAGCTCAAGATAGCTTTTTTTCAGTGACGAGCGCATTTCCTCAATCTCGCGTACGGTAAGTGTATAGCGCTGCATAAGTTCATCAACGTAAACTCTGTATCCGAGCGACGACGGCACTCTGCCCGCCGAAGTATGCGGTTTGTCGAGATAGCCTGTTTCTTCAAGATACGCCATTTCGTTTCGAATGGTGGCAGAGCTTATGCCAAGATTGTGCTTGTTTAAAATGTAGGACGAGCCGACAGGCTCTGCGGTGCGGATATAATCGTCAACAATTGCCCTTAAAATGCGGCGTTTTCTATCGTTAAGTTCCAAAAATATCCACTCCTTTGTATAATTTTATGTTTTAGCACTCGAAACCCCTTAGTGCTAACAAATATAAAATACCACTATTTATTTGGTTTGTCAATAGCTATTTTTAAAAAAATTTAACAATTTGCGGATTGAGATTGCTAATTTTTTTGAGCAGTTTTAAACCACAAGAGAAAAAAATAACAAAAAATGCCTTTAAAACGGCAAAAATGGGATGTTGAATTTTTTCAACATCCCTGAAAATTTTAATTATTATTTGCTTTGAATGTATTCGTCAATAGCTTTTGCGGCAATTTTGCCTGCGCCCATTGCCGAGATTACCGTTGCCGCACCTGTTACAGCGTCGCCGCCTGCGTAAACCCCGTCTTTTGTGGTAGCGCCGTTTTCTTCAATAATTATGCCTCCGCGTTTGTTTACATCAAGACCTTTGGTGGTGGACTTTATAAGCGGATTGGGCGAGGTGCCGATTGAAATAATAACCGTATCAACATCCAGAACAAATTCGCTGCCTTCTATGGGAACAGGTCTGCGTCTGCCTTGTTCGTCCGGTTCTCCAAGCTCCATTTTAATGCACTTCATACCCGTTACGAATCCGTTTTTAGGGTCTCTTTTATCATTTGGATTGTGATAGCCCAAAATTTCAACCGGGTTGTTTAAGAGCATAAATTCAATGCCCTCCTCAATTGCGTGTTCAACCTCTTCTTTACGCGCAGGAAGCTCCTCCATTGAGCGGCGGTACACAATATAAACCTTTTCTGCACCCAGTCTCAACGCACTTCGCGCTGCGTCCATAGCAACGTTTCCGCCGCCGACAACCGCAACTTTTCCGCCCTTCATAATAGGCGTTACAGGGTCGGATTCATATGCTTTCATAAGATTGCTGCGGGTTAAAAATTCGTTAGCGGAATATACTCCGTTGTACGATTCGCCCGGTATGCCCATAAAATTAGGAAGTCCTGCGCCCGAGCCTATAAACACCGCTTCAAATCCCATTTCAAAAAGCTCGTCAACCGTTAAAGTTTTCCCTATTATAATATTAGTCTCTATTTTAACACCCATTTTTTTGAGGTTTTCAACTTCTTTTTTTACAATCTCTTTAGGCAGCCTGAATTCGGGTATGCCGTAGACAAGTACGCCTCCCGCAGTGTGGAGAGCTTCAAAAACCGTTACGTCATAGCCTTTTTTAGCCAGGTCGCCCGCACAGGTTAATCCTGAAGGACCCGAACCGACAACCGCCGCTTTGTGACCGTTTTTTTCTATTTTTTCAACTGCACCGTTTGAATGAGCATTGTGCCAGTCTGCAACAAAACGTTCAAGTCTGCCTATTCCAACGCTTTCACCCTTAATTCCTCTTACGCATTTTGCCTCGCATTGCACCTCCTGTGGACAAACTCTTCCGCAAACGGCAGGCAGTGACGACGATTTGTTTATAACCTGATATGCGCCTTCAAAGTCGCCTTCTTTGATTTTTTGAATAAATTCCGGAATATGAATATTAACGGGACATCCCGAAACGCACGGCATATGCTTGCACGAAAGACATCGCAATGCCTCGTCGATTGCCGTTTCCTCGCTATATCCAAGCGTTACTTCGTCAAAATTTTTGCCGCGCAAAGCTGCGTCCTGCGAAGGCATAGGATTCCTTTTTGGATTCATATTTATTTTTCCCGCCATATTATTCAGCCTCCTTTGAAAAAAGATTGCACGTTTTTTCATACGCGTGTCTTTCAAAATCGCGGTACATTGCTCCGCGTTCCATTGCCTCGTCAAAATCTATCTCGTAGCCGTTAAAATCAGGGCCGTCAACGCACGCAAATTTTGTCACTCTCTTTCCGTCCTTGATAAGAGTAAGACGGCAGCCGCCGCACATTCCTGTTCCGTCAATCATAATCGGATTCATTGAAACGGTGCAGGGAATACCTGTTTTTTTGGTCGCTTCAACAACAAATTTCATCATTATAAGCGGCCCTATGGTAATTACCATATCAAATTTTTCGCCCGCGTCGAACATTTCGTTGAGCGGCACGCAAACATTGCCGCGTCTTCCGTACGATCCATCGTCAGTCATAACAAAAAGTTTATCGGATGCATTTTTAAATTCGTCTTCCAAAATAAGAAGGTCTTTTGTTCTAAAGCCTATAATTGAAGTAACGGAGCAGCCGCTTTCGCTTAATTTCTGCGCAACGGGAAGCGCTATTGCACAGCCTACGCCGCCGCCTACTATACACACCTTTTTAAGTCCTTCGGTGCGTGTAGCAACTCCTAAAGGTCCTGCAAAATCCGCTATATATTCGCCCTCGTTTTTCATATTCAGTTTTTTTGTGGTTGCTCCAACAATTTGAAAAATTATCTTAACCGACCCTTTTTCTCTGTCGTATCCGGCAACTGTAAGAGGTATTCTTTCGCCGTTTTCATCAACTCGAAGAATGATAAATTGCCCCGGCTCCGCTTTTTTTGCAACAAACGGAGCGTAAATTTCCATCATTGTCACTGTCGGGTTTAGCTCTTTCTTTTTTAGAATTTTATACATTCCGATTACTCCTTTATTTAAAATTCTCCGTATATCCATATATATATCTATACAAAAACAGATACTATTAAATTATAGCGTATTATGTTAAATTAGTCAAATGAAAAATTATGGGCAATATACCAAAAAAAATAACGGCGAAAAGTAAAATCGCCGTTATTATTAACAAAATATTTAAAAAGTTTTAAAAATCTACTTCAGTATCGTAGTAGCAGCATTTTAAAAGTTTTTCCATTTCCGGTTCCGAAATCTGTCTCGGATTTGACAGTGTGCACGCGTCGGCAACTGCATTTTTGGCAATGTCGGAAAGGCGGCTCAAGAAAACATCCTCCGACACAAATCCGTTTTCGGCAGGGTAGGAGTCGGAACCGTAATTTTTTATGCACATCGGAATATTAAGCTCTTTTTGCATATCGCGAAGTCTTTTTATAAGTCTTTGTATTTTTTCGTCAGCGCTTTCACCGCCGAGCTTTATAAGGTCTGCAATTTCGCCGTAGCGTTTTTTTGCTTCCGGATTTTTTGAGTTGAATGATATAACCTTCGGAAGATACATAGCATTTGCCGCGCCGTGAATTATATGCGCGCCTTTGTCGGCAAATGCCGCGCCCGTTTTATGTGCCATTGAATGAACAATTCCTAAAAGTGCGTTGGAAAAAGCCATTCCGGCAAGGCATTGCGCATTGTGCATTTTTTCTCTTTTTTCCAAATCGCCGTTGTATGAGCCCAATAAATCCTCGTTTATCATTTTTATTGCGTGCAGAGCAAGCGGGTCGGTGTAATCGGTGTGAGCGGTGGAAACATATGCTTCAATAGAGTGCGTCATGGCGTCCATTCCTGTGTGCGCAATAAGTTTTTTCGGAAGCGTTGCGACAAGGTCGGGGTCAACTATTGCAACGTCGGGCGTTATTTCAAAATCGGCAATAGGATATTTTATGCCCTTTGTATAATCGGTGATAATTGAAAATGCCGTAACCTCGGTTGCTGTTCCGGAGGTTGACGAAACCGCGCAGAAATGTGCTTTGCGGCGAAGTTTGGGAATTGCAAAAACCTTGCACATATCTTCAAAGGTTATGTCGGGATATTCGTATTTTATCCACATAGCTTTTGCTGCGTCAATGGGCGAGCCGCCGCCGATTGCGACAATCCAGTCGGGCTTGAATTTTTCCATCGCGTCTGCACCCCTCATTACCGTTTCAACCGACGGGTCACTTTCTATTCCTTCAAAAAATTCAACCTCCATTCCCGCTTCCTTTAAATATGCTTCAGCTTTTTCCAAAAATCCCGATTTTCGCATTGAGCCGCCGCCCGAAAGTATCATAGCCCGCCTTCCTTCAAAGCTTTTTAATGCTTCAAGCGCGCCTTTTCCGTGGTATAAATCTCTCGGCAGAGTAAATCTTTTCATTTTAATTTCTCCAATCTATAAAATTTATTCCTATCATTTCCAATTTCTAAAAAAATATGCAGCGGTAAATTTTTGTAAAATTTTTGGTAAAAAATATTGATTATTTACCGTAAAAATGATAATATTATTAATACAGTTTTTATAATGGGGAGATGTAGTGAAAAAATGAGGAAAACAAAAATTGTTTGCACCATAGGACCTTCCTGCTGCAGCGAAGATATGATTGAAAAAATGATTTTGGCAGGTATGAATGTTGCCAGACTTAATTTTTCACATGGTGACCATGATTATCATAAAGAAAACATTGAAACAGTTAAAAAAGTACGAAAACGATTAAACGCTCCTGTTGCGATTATGCTGGATACAAAAGGCCCCGAAATAAGGGTTAAAAATTTTAAAAACGGCAAGATAACATTAAAAGAGGGGGATATTTTCACCCTTCGTTCAAACGACGTTGAAGGCAGTGAAAAGGAAGTAAGCGTTACATTTTCAAAGCTTCCGTCACAGCTTACCGAAGGCACAAAGATTCTTTTGGACGACGGTAAAATTGAACTCTGCGTGATTAAAGCGGGCGATGATTTTGCCGAGTGCAGAGTTGTATGCGGCGGTATTTTGTCGGACAAAAAAGGAATAAATCTTCCGAATGTGCCGATTTCTATGCCGTACTTAAGTGAACGTGACAAAAGCGATATTCTGTTCGGCATTGAAAACGACGTTGATTTTGTTGCCGCGTCGTTTGTGCGAAACAAAGAGGATGTTATTGCGCTTCGCAAGTTTATAAATTACAACGGCGGTCATTCTATAAAAATTGTTTCAAAAATAGAAAATTCCGAGGGAATTTGCAATTTTGACGAAATTTTGGAGGCGTCGGACGGAATTATGGTTGCGCGCGGCGACCTTGGCGTTGAAATCGAATACGAGCTTTTGCCCGGTATTCAAAAAAGATTTATAAAGCAGTGCTATAAATCGGGGAAAATGGTTATCACCGCAACGCAAATGCTTGATTCTATGATGTCATATCCGACTCCTACAAGAGCGGAAATTACCGATGTTGCAAATGCCGTTTTTGACGGCACGTCCGCGGTTATGCTGTCGGGCGAAACGGCGGCGGGCAAATACCCGATTACGGCAGTTAAGGTTATGGCGAAAATCGTTGAACAGGCTGAAAAAGACGCTTTCGGTATGAATGTTTACAAGGGAGTTGATTACGACCTTGACACTTCGGACATTACAAACGCGGTATGTGACGCCGCCTGCACAACGGCGCGCGACATAAAAGCTCAAGCTATTGTTGCGCTTTCAAAATACGGTCAAACGGCGCGAAGAATGTCAAAATTCCGTCCGCCGCAGCCCATTATCGCTCCCACACCTGTTGAAAAAACCTTTAATCAGCTTGCTCTTTCGTGGGGCGTTTATCCGGTGCTTTCGCGTTTTCAAAAAACGAGCGATGATCTTTTCTGCCACGCTATCGACTGCGCAAAGCAGATTGATATGGTGTCGGTAGGGGACAGAGTGGTCATTATCGCAGGCATACCGCTTGACACGCCGGGAAATACAAATATTATGAAGGTTGAAATAGTAAGCAATGACGTAAAATAAATATTAAGGAGAACAAAAATGAGCGACATTTTAAACAATCTGGCAAGCATTTCAATAGGTCAGATTATTATGTGGATAATCGGCGGAGTGCTGATTTATCTCGCAATTAAAAAGGATATGGAGCCCACACTGCTTTTGCCGATAGGCTTCGGGGCAATTTTGGTAAATATTCCGTTTTCGGGCGCGGTGGGCAGCGAGGGTGCTCTCACAACGCTGTATAACGCGGGAATTGCAAACGAGCTTTTTCCGCTGATTTTGTTTATCGGAATAGGCGCTATGATTGACTTCGGACCGATTTTAACAAATCCCAAGCTTATGATATTCGGCGCGGCGGCGCAGTTTGGCATATTTTTTACGCTTTGTACCGCTTCGGTGTTTTTCGATATAAAAGACGCAGCGTCAATTGCGGTTATCGGCGCGGCGGACGGACCTACGTCCATTGTTGTTGCGCAGATGCTCAATTCAAAATATCTTGGCGCAATTATGGTTGCGGCTTATTCGTATATGGCGCTTGTGCCGATTATTCAGCCGCCCGTTATAAAGCTTCTTACTACAAAAAAAGAGCGTATGATACGAATGGATTACGAGCAGAAAAGCGTGTCCAAGCGCACAAGAATTATTTTTCCCATTGCAATTACCATTGTTGCAGGCATTGTATCGCCTGCGTCGGTGTCGCTTATCGGATTTTTGATGTTCGGCAATCTTATAAGAGAGTGCGGCGTGTTAAATTCGCTTTCCGAAACGGCTCAAAAGGTGCTTGCAAACCTTGTTACAATATTTTTGGGCATTACAATAGCATCGCAAATGCAGGCGGAAAGCTTTTTGCGCTTTGAAACGCTTCTCATTCTCGGGCTCGGTCTTGTGGCGTTTATATTCGATACCGCCGGCGGCGTGATTTTTGCAAAATTTTTAAACCTGTTTTTAAAGAAGAAAATCAATCCTATGATTGGCGCGGCGGGTATTTCGGCGTTTCCTATGTCCGGAAGAACCGTACATAAAATGGGGCTTGCCGAGGATAAGCAAAATCACCTTCTTATGCATTCAATAGGTGTTAACGTGTCAGGGCAGATTGCCTCGGTTATAGCAGGCGGATTAATTCTCAATTTCTTTATGAAATAAGAATTTGAAAGGAGAAAATTATGAATATAAATCCTATGAATTTTGTATATAATTTGCGCTATATGCTCTATGGTATGCTCACGATTTTTGCCGTAATCGGCATTATAATCATCATTACAATGCTGCTCAACAAATTTTCTCGCGGCAATGAATAAAATATGCCGTTAATGAGTTTTGCATTTGATATTTTAATGCAAAATGCTTTTAAATTATCAAAATTTATATTTTTACAAAAAAATGTTTGACAAGTTAAATATTTTATGTTAAAATATATCGGTAACCGCATAGAATGGGTTTTAATCTGCCGTGTGCAGAACCTTATTTTTAGCGAGAAAACAAAAGGAGGTGCATATTTTATGTACGCTGTTATATTAACGGGAGGAAAACAGTACAAGGTTTCCGAAGGTGATGTTGTTTTTATTGAAAAACTTGAAGCTAACGAAGGCGATACTGTTAAATTTGACAAGGTTCTTTGCGTGTCGGGTGATAACACTGTTATCGGCACACCTGTTGTTGAGGGTGCAAGCGTTGACGCAACTGTTGTAAAAAACGGTAAAGCAAAGAAAATTATTGTGTTTAAGTACAAGCCCAAAAAAGGGTCAAAAACCAAACAGGGTCACAGACAGCCCTATACAAAGGTTAAGATTGAAAAAATTAATGCGTAATGACGAATATTAAAATTTATCGTGATAAAAATAAGAATATAGTGAAGGCTGAATTTGACGGCCACGCGCACTTTTCGGACGAAAATGACATTGTTTGCTCCGCACTGTCGGCGGTAAGCTATATGACGGCAAACGGTATTGAAAATGTTGCAGGCATAAAGGTTGGCTATGAAACGGATAACGGATATTTGTATTTTGTGCTTCCCTGCGATATAGAAGAAAAAAAGCGCGAAAAGGCAAATGTTCTTTTGGAAAGTATGTACTTATTTTTAACCGATTTACAAAAGCAGTATTCCGATTGTATCAGTATTTCTGATTTGGAGGTGTAATTAATGTTTAAATTAAATCTTGAACTGTTTGCTCATAAAAAAGGTGTCGGCAGCACAAAGAACGGTCGTGACAGTGAGTCCAAAAGACTTGGCGTTAAAAGAGGCGACGGTCAGTTTGTATTGTCGGGCAATATCTTGGTCAGACAGAGAGGAACTAAAATTCATCCCGGCGTAAACGTTAAAAAGGGCAGTGATGACACTCTCTTTGCAGTTGTTGACGGAAAAGTTAAATTTGAAAGAGTTGGCAAGGACAAAAAACAGGTTAGTGTTTACGAAATTGCCGAATAATGAATTTTTAGGATTTGAAGGGGTTGGCTGAAAAATTAGTCAACCCTTTTATTGTATAATATGTAACTTTTTTACAGTATTGCAGTCGGAATTTTACAAAGGAGGTATTTGTATGCTGGCAGATACAGCTACAATTTATATAGAAGCAGGAAACGGCGGAAACGGTCTTGTTTCATTTCACAGAGAAAAATATGTTGCGGCGGGCGGTCCGGACGGCGGCGACGGCGGAAACGGCGGAGACGTTATTCTGGCGGTTGACGATAAGGTGAGCACGCTTGCGGATTTTAGATACAGAAAGCAGTATAAGGCGCAAAACGGCGGTGACGGCAAAGCAGCGCGATGCTCGGGTAAAAACGGAGAAGATTTGGTGGTTACGGTGCCAATAGGAACGCTTGTAAAGGACGCGAACACCGACAAAATTATTGCCGATTTAAATAAGCTCGGTCAGCGTCTTGTAATTGCAAAGGGAGGCAGCGGCGGCTGGGGAAACAGCCATTTTGCAACGCCCACTCGGCAAATTCCGCGGTTTGCAAAAAGCGGAACCGATGGCGAAAAACGTGAAATAAAGCTTGAATTAAAGCTTCTTGCTGATGTTGGCTTGGTGGGATTTCCTAATGTCGGCAAATCTACGCTTTTGTCGGTTGTCAGCGACGCGCGCCCGAAAATTGCAAATTATCATTTTACCACGCTTGAGCCTAACCTCGGTGTTGTTGACCTTGGCGCCGGAAACAGCTTTGTTATGGCAGATATTCCGGGAATTATTGAGGGCGCAAGCGAAGGAATAGGATTGGGACACGAATTTTTAAAGCACGTTGAGCGCACAAGACTGCTCATTCACGTTGTGGACGCGTCGGGCATTGAAGGCAGAAATCCAGTTGAAGATTTTGACAAAATCAACGATGAAATAAAAAAATACAATCCCGAGCTTGCCAAGAAAAAACAGATTGTTGCGGCAAACAAAAAGGATATTGTATTTGATGAAAGCATATATGCGGGCTTTTGCAGTGAAATGAAAAACAGAGGCTATGAGGTGTTTGAAATCTCGGCGGCTACAAAGGACGGCGTGGACAGGCTTTTAAAATACGCTTCGGGTCTTTTGGACACAATTCCTATGCCTATTCTTGCGAAGGATGACAGCAACGAGGAAAAAATCATTAAATTT
>JALEIO010000020.1 GCA_022769845.1 Oscillospiraceae bacterium | reverse complement strand
TCGTATTGCCGACAGAGGTTGCAAAGGAGGGATATGATTTTGCGGGTTGGTATGAGGATGAGCTTCTGCAGGGTGCGAGAGTATACGAGATTAAAGCGAGTGATTACGGTGACAAGAAATATTATGCCGCATATTCCATTGCTGATGTGCCTGTAAACGATTATATAGGTGAGTATGACGGCAACGCGCATAATATTACTTATGCACTCACCGACAGTCTTTCCGTTGAAAAATATCAGTGGTATTTTGTTCCGGAGGGTGCAAGCAATGCAACGGCAGTTCAATCGGATTCATATAATAACTATGCCGTAAAGGATGTGGCGGACAGCGGTGAGTATTACTGCTATATCGAAGCACTTATTGATGAGTATGTAATCCGGTTCTTTACAGAAAGGGCAACGGTCAAAATCACAAAGAAGCCGGTTTCGGTTAAGGCAGCCGACAGCAGCAAGGTTTATGATGCGCAGCCTCTTGCGGAAAACGGCATAGAGCTTACTGATGGAAGCAGCTTGGCTGACAATCATACCATATCGGCTGTCATGACGGCAGATAGTACGATAACAAAGGTTGGTACACAAACAAATGTGATTGACCTGGTTACAATTTTGGACATCGATGGCAAGATTGTGACCGAGAATTACGAAATTACAAAGCAAAATGGTACGCTTTCCGTTACGCCGCTTACCCTGACGGTTACTGCTGAAAATACAAGCGTTTCCGCCGGCTCGGCGCTGAATGAAAATCGTCTGTATAAAATAAACGGTGCGTTGGGGGATGAAAAGCTTTCTCTTGTCAATGCTTCTGTTACGGCGAAAAATGCGAATGGTGAAGAGATTGCTTTCGCGGATATTACAAAGAATGCCGGCACATACACCGTTACAATTGATTACAGCGGTTTTGACGGTGAGGGCAGTGAAAATTACCGGGGCAGCGGAACAATCACCTCTGAGGTTACCGTTTACAAGCGTAGCAGCGGCGGCAGCGGCGGTGGTGGTGGTGGAAGCACCTCAACTGTCTATACAGTTAAATTTGATACAGACGGAGACAGCGAAATTGCAAGCCAGACCGTAAAGGTAAACGGAACAGCATCAGAACCGGAAACACCCGAAAAAGAAGGTTACATCTTTGAAGGCTGGTACACAGACAAAGAATTAATAACGGCATATGATTTTTCCGCAAAGATAACAAAGAACTTCACTCTTTATGCGAAGTGGACAGAAAAAGAGCCTGATAAACCGACGCAGCCGGTTGAGCCTACTACTTCGGAATGGAAAAATCCGTTTACAGATGTAAAGGAAGACGATTGGTATTATGAAGATGTTGAATACACAGTAGATAACGGCTTTATGTGCGGAACATCAAACACAACCTTTGTTCCTGACGGAATTATTACAAGGGCAATGATGGTTACAGTTCTCTATCGTGCAGAAGGTGAGCCTGAAATCAAAGGTACAACCACATTTGAAGATGTTGACAGCAACGCATACTATGCAAAAGCAGTTGTTTGGGGACAGCAGAACGGAATTATTAAAGGCTATTCCGAAACTGAATTTGCACCCGATCAGAACATCACAAGAGAACAGATTGCGGCAATCATGTTTAGATTTGCAAAATACAAGGGATATGATGTTAGTGTGGGTGAAAGCACAAACATTCTTTCTTACACCGACGCAGAAAGCATTTCCGAATATGCAATTTCTGCTATGCAGTATGCTGTCGAAAGTGGTTTGATAAAGGGAAAAACAGAAAGCACAATCAATCCGAAAGACTTTGCAACAAGAGCCGAAATTGCGGCAATTCTGCAAAGATTTATTGAGGGTAACAAATAAACAACAGAAAAGTCAAGCGTAAAGCTTGGCAAATGATAAGCCCCGTTTGAGAGAAATTTCAAACGGGGCTTTTATGTTTTGCAAGTATATTGTTACTGCTGTATGAACTGCCGAGTTTCTTTCGCCTTTCTGTTTCGGCTTGTAAAATATCAAATTCTCTTTTTGCAATGATTGCCGGATGACTGTCATTACGCATAACACTGCGGAACTTCGCCTTCGTTTCCGATATCTCACACAAAACCACAAAATTTGTCAATTCAATGTCCTTCGCATATGAGAATTGATTATTTATTATAAGGAAATCTTTTTACCTCCGAAATGATTTTATTACAGTCAAGCTCCATAATGCACGCTTTTTCATCGCACGCACCGTATGAAACAATAAGTTTATCGCCGCATTTTACTGAATCGGTAAAGAAAATAGCCGGAATTGCTGCCTTATTTGGCATTTCAAAATCTTCTTCTCCCACAATCCATTTTTCGGGGCAAAGGTAAGTTATGCGCGGAAAATCATTTTCTTGTTCTTTTAAAATCATAAATGACTGACCGTAGCCTATTTTATCATCTTTTTTGCCGTGATAGTTGAGCAGCCATTCGCCGTTTTGTATATCAACGGGCGGAGTGCTGCCGCCGACTTTTTCCGCCTGCCAATCTTCAGTGGGAGAGTAAAGAATTTCGCGCTTCGATGATTTTTCCGCAAATGAATAAAAATCCTCGGCGGCAGAAATCATTATTGACGGCTTATTTTGTGTAATACCAAAATAGTTGTCGGGACAATACGGACGATGAATCATAACATACTGCATTTTTCCGTCAATTTTCATTTTTTTCGGAAACAGAAATACATCTCTGTCCTCACCGTAAACAGGTGATGTAAGGTTTGTTATGTATTTAAACGCCGCTGAATAATTCTTTTGTGAAAGCATATCAAGATTTACGCGGTACAAAAGGGTTACAGTCGGGTTTTTCTGTGTGTGAAACGGATTTTCACTTGATTTTGCCCATTCGGGCATACATTGCTGCGGGTCGTCATATTCCCAAAAAGGACCGGGAGGGAACATTCGGCAGGCAACGGTTAAATAAAGAGAATTTTCAACCCAAAACAAGCGCGGGTCTTCAATACAGCCATTCATATATGCGGGAGTTTTTTCGCCTTTTCCGTTAAATGTCCATAAATCGTCAAGATTGTTATTAAGCATTGGGGCAAGTGCCGGAGTTTCAAAATCGAATTCATAATTTTCACCGTCATCCGAATAGGCATACGCCAAGAAAATTGGGTAGGGAAGAGGCTTTCCTTCACATTGCTTTTCGGGATAAGGCCCTGTTGTGCGGATTAAAAGATGAGTTCTTTTGGTTTTGGGATCAATTATGATTGCGGGGTTAAGCACCATTTCGCTTGCCCAAGATATGTTTTCGGGCGGCGTCAAAATACATTTTCTTTTTAAAACTACATTTTCCATTTAGATTGTCCTTTCTCTGAAGTATCAGCAAACAACACGCGGCGTTTGCTCTCTTATGATTTTTCTTATATGTTTTTGTCCTTGTCGGCGTACATACTGCGGTATTCGCTGGGTGTGTATCCAACATATTTTTTGAAAATTCTCATAAAGCTAATCTGATTGTCATAGCCGACAAGCGAAGAAATATCGTTAATTTTATGCTGGCTTGAAACAAGCAGTTCTTTTGCCTTTTCAATTCGCTTATAGATAAGATATTCCATAAACCTTTTGCCCGTTGACGCCTTAAATACGCGGCTTAAATGGGAATCGCTCACATCAAATTTTTCCGCAGCGGCATTAAGGCTTGTGTTCGGGTCCATATAATTTTCGTCGATATACTCAATAACCTGTGACGCAAGGGTATTTTGCGAATAGCTTATATTCTGGCTTTGCTTGTAGGTTTCCAGAATATCTGAAAGAATTTTCTGCATATTGTCAATAGTTGTTTTTATATCGGTGCACGAGTCGATAATTTGATTTGAATTAAGATATTTTCCGCTTATCTGCGAATGAGTGTAAAGCTCCAGAGGCTTTATATACTGGTTAACAATAAGCATAATTGTTTGAAGCACAAACTGGCGGCATATTTCAACCGTTACGCCTTCTGTATGCATTTTGCTTAACAGCTTGCCACAGTATTCTTTTAAATCGTCATCCGAAAAGTTTTTAAATTCTTTTACAATACCATTTACCATATCCGAAATGCTTTTTAAATTTTCGTTTCCTTCATAACCTGAAAGATAATTGTCAATCATCAGAATAGAATCGCCTTGGTTAATAGCCTTGTATTTCATTGCGCAGACAGCCTCGTTGTAGGATTTGTGCAAGCCCGAAACCTCCTCGTAAAATCTGCCTATGCTTGCGCAGACGGTATATTCAAAATTTTTCTTTGAAAATTCTATAAGGTCGTTGGCAATGGAAATGGCATACGAAACGTTTTCGGATTCTGAATGATTTTCAAAGCTTATTATCGCAAAAATGCTGTGATCGCCCACAACGCAGCTGCAGCCCTTTGTTTCTTGCGTTATAAGGTTGTCAAGCTTTTGCTGTATAACGTTGAATATGAGCATAAATTCATCGCTTTTAAAGTTTTTTAAGTCATCTGACGGACTTATGTCAAACATCACTACAACAAAATTTCTCGGATAAAGCGAAATATTTGTGGTTTCGAGCATCGGAATGAATTTGTCATAATTTGTATCAAATCCGAGCAGCATATTCATAACAATGTTCCAGCTTAAAGCCTTGGCGTTTTTCTGATATTCCGACTGCAGAACACGCTGTTCTTCGATAAGGTCGGAAAGTGTTTTTTCAAGGTCGTTGAAGCTGCCGAAGTTTTGGCGTATCTGCTCGGAGGAATGATTTTTCATAATAGATGAAGCTACCGAATGAACAAATTTATCTACGGGCTTATACATCTTTTTAACCAAAAGATACGCAAGCGTTACTGAAATTAAGAAAATTATAAGCGACAGCACATAAATTTTAATTTTGCCTCTGTTTATAGGGACCATAAACATAGAAGTAGGTATTGCGCTTATGTATGCCCAGCCTGTATAGCCGGATTTTCCGCTGAACATAAGAGTTTTTTGATTTTGATACATTGTTTCGTACGGCTCGTCCGACGGCTTTTCAGAAAGAATATACGGAGTGTAGCTTTCGGACGAAATATTTGTGCCGATATATGCCTTGTTGCTGTGAGAAAGCACAATGCCTTTGCGGTTTACGACAAAAAACGTACCATTTTTGTTTTCGGCGCGATATTTACTTATTGCTTCATATAACAGCGTTTCGCTAACCTCCACAATAATAACGCCTTTTTTATTATAAAGATGTTTAACGAAAATAAGCTTTCCGCCAGCATTTTCAACATCAACCCAGCCTTGCTTGTTTTCATAAAGAGCGTTTTGGGCAATGCCCATCATTGTTTCGAAAGTGTTTTTGGTGTCGGAATATGAAAAAACGTTTTTTGTCACTCCCGAGTAAAGAATAATATCGTTTATCATACCGTTTTTGCTCACCGCGTCAGAAAGTGTTTGCTTGATTTCATATTTTATAAGCGGCGACGGCGATTCTTCAAAAACATAATTGTTTATTTCTCTGTTTTTTGCCAGGTTTGAAATATAAATATCAATATTTTTAAGCTGTGAATCTACATTCTGCATTGTTTGATAAAGAATTGTTCTGTTAGCTATGCTCAATTCACTGTATAAAATATTTGTAACCGTACTAAAGCTGATGGAGCTTACCGCCACTATAACTATAAGGAACAGAATTGAATTGGTAATTGCCGTAAGCCTGAAAAGCTTGTTTACATTATTACTGTGCATTGCAACCATCCTTTTACTTTTTTGCACCGCTTCGTTTTTAAGTGTGTTTATATTGTATCATAAAAATTAAGATTTGTAAATTAAATATATTTGATACTTTGGCGTTTAAAAAAGTGTTATTAAAGAGCGGAATTTATATAAAAAACAAAAAAAGTAAGCTTATGTCAAAAACAATTAATCCAAAAATCAAAAAAAAGGTTTGATAGCAAATATTTCAAGTTGATAGTGTTGAAATGTGGTGATATGATAAAAACAGGGTAACACTTATGAAAGGAAGTGCGCAAATAGAATTATGAGAAAAAAGCACACAGCAAAAAACGAGCCGCATATTAAAGCCATAGGATCGGACAGCGTGGCAAAATGCATACGCAGAGACATTTGGCTTTATGTATTTTTGGCGCCGGCAATAATTTATCTTATCGTATTTAAGTATGCGCCGATGTTAGGTATGGTGATAGGTTTTAAGGATTATTCTATCGGCAAAGGAATTTTGGGAAGCGAATGGGTAGGCTTTGATAATTTTATCCGGCTTTTCAAAACGCCGAACTTTTTTACCATATTAAGAAATACAATTGGATTAAATGTGTTAAATCTTGTTTTTGGATTTCCCGCACCGATTATTTTGAGTATACTTATTAATGAAGTAAACTGCAAGGCGTATAAAAGAACTGTTCAGACAATTCTGTATGTTCCGCATTTTGTATCTTGGGTAATTCTCGGCGGAATTATAATACAACTTACCTCAATTAACGGTCCTATAAGCGTTGGGCTTTCAAAGCTTTTCGGTATGGCTCCGAAGTCGTTTATTTCCGATCCGGCGTCGTGGATTGTAATTTACATAATCTCCGGAATTTGGCAGAGCGTCGGCTGGGGCACCATTATTTATCTGGCGGCAATAACAAATGTTGATTCGCAGCTTTATGAGGCTGCAAGAATTGACGGTGCAAATAAATTTCAGCAGATAATAAACGTAACGCTTCCGTGCATAAGCTCAACGGTCGTTACAATGTTAATTCTTCGTATGGGCAGTATGCTATCGGTTGGATTTGAGCAGATTTATATGCTGCAAAACAGTGCAGTATTTGATGTATCCGATGTTATAAGCACTTACGAATACAGAGTCGGTCTTGAGCAACGACAGTACAGCTTAACAACGGCGCTTGGTTTCTTTAAAGGCGTTGTCGGGCTGATACTTGTTTTCGGCACTAATACAATAGCTAAAAAACTCGGCGAAGGAGGTTTGTGGTAATATGCAAAAAAGAATAAGCAGAGGCGAAGCGGTTTTTAATGTGGTAAATTACATATTTCTTGCCTTTTGCGTAATAATTACACTTCTTCCTTTTGTAACCATAATAGCAAAATCGTTTTCCGATACAGTGGCGATAGAGTCGGGCAAGGTTTTTCTGTGGCCGGTAGATTTTAACACAAAGGCATACAAAAACCTTATTGCGGACGGTCAACTTTTAAGGTCGATGAAAAACACTGTTATAATTACAGTAGTGGGAACTGTTCTTAATATGATATTTACGACCACAGCGGCATATGCGCTTTCCAAGAAAAGGCTTCTCGGCGGCAAATTTATTATGAAGATGATGACATTTACAATGATTTTCAGCGGCGGAACAATTCCGCACTTTATCGTTGTAAAAAGCTTGGGACTTATGAATACTTACGGTGCGCTGTGGCTACCCGGACTTATTACGGTTTATAACCTCATAGTTATGAAATCGTTTTTTGAGCAGCTGCCCGAAAGCTTGGAGGAGGCGGCGAGAATTGACGGGGCAAACGACCTTTTGATATTTTTCAAAATTGTACTGCCGCTATCACTTGCAACCATTGCAACAATTACGCTTTTCTATGCTGTATCGTGGTGGAACGAATATTTCAACGGGATGATTTATATTTCGTCATCGTCAAAAATGCCGCTTCAGGTAAAGCTTCGTCAGATGATAGCGACGGTAGGTCAGGTGAACTTAACCGAAACGGACGGCGAAACAATGGACAAAAAACTTGCCAAGGACGCTGTTCAGGCGGCGGCAATGGTAATTTCAACAATTCCAATGCTGTGCATTTATCCGTTTTTGCAGAAATATTTTGTAAAAGGCGTTATGGTAGGTGCGGTAAAAGGCTGATTTATACGCCGATATATTAGTTGATAAATTTAGTTTATCATAGATAAAAATATATTTTAGGAGGAGTAAAAAATGAAAAGGTTAATTTCTGTTTTGTGTTTGATTGCAGTTATGATAAGTACGCTTTCACTTGCGGGCTGCAAAAAGAACACCGAAGAAAAAAATTCAATTTCGATAGCCATTATGGCTCCCGATGTTGTAGCTTCAGAAGGTACGGCAGAAAACAACAGATGGACAAAGTACATTAAAGAACAGACAGGTCTTGACATCACTTGGGTGGCAATTCCGCAGTCCGATATGAAAACAAAGCTTAACACGCTTTTGGCGGCGGGCGAAGCTCCCGATATGTTTGTTGAGTATTCAAACGCATATTTTCAAGGCTTGGTTTTTGACGGTATGCTGATGGAACTTGATGACCTTATCGAAAATCATTCGACAGAATACAAAAAATACATAGAAGAAAACAGCGACCTTAAAACCTGGACAATGCTGGACGGTAAAACATACGCTTTCACAAACAGACGTCCTGCCGACAAAATTTTGTGCTTCGGTATGTGGATAAGACAGGATTGGCTTGATAAGCTTAATCTTAAAGCACCCACAAATATTGATGAGTTTGTTGAGGTTGCAAAAGCATTCAAAACTTTGGGCGACGACATTGTTCCGCTTGCTTATCCTTATCAGTTTATTAACACAATTTATAATGCGCATGCGCAGTGGTATGAAAAAGAGGACGGCAGCGGTTTGGAATACGGTGTTGTTACTGACAGATATGCGGATTCCATTGAAATGCTTAAAAGATTTTACGAAGAAGGCATTGTTGACAAGGAGTATTTTGTTGATAAAGCCGGTTCAAATCAGTATGAGCTGTGGAATTCGGGAAAAGCGGGAATCATTTTTTCAAGTTGGGGCAGCGAGGTTAATCAGACGCTTCTTGCCAACGAACCAAACGCAAATCCGGTTCCGCTTGAGGCGTTTTCAACAAAATACGGCACAAACGGAATGTTTGTTGAAGCTCCTCCGCAGCTTTATGTAATGATGAATAAGGATTGCAAAAATCCTGAAGCGGGTATGAAATTTATCGATTGGCTTATCGGCGGCGGATGGAAAGCACTTAATTTCGGCGAAGAAGGCGTTCATTACAAAATGGAGGGCGATGTTCCCGTTTCGATATGCGACCCCGACACTAAAAAGCGCGAGGTTGATTATGCGTCAAAATATATGCTTTTAAACAATTTTGTGCTTGACCCGGAATGGATACCGCAAATGGCAAACAAAGACGAGCTTTCGCAAAGGTTGGCAAAACTTAAAGTTGACGCTATGAACACAATCAACAAGCATCATTACAGACGTGACGTTCCGTACAATCCGCCCGAAAGCAGAGTTTCGTCGATAGTTTCGGATTTTGGGGCAAGCATAAACGCAATCACCGTTAAATATATCACAGGCGGCAGCCAGTATGACAAAAACTGGTGCGCAACAGAGCTTAAACGTGAATGGGAGCTTGCAGGCGGCAAAGAAGCAGAAGAGCTTGCAACAAAATGGTATAAAGAAAACATTGATATGATTAAAAAATTCCAGGCTGATAACCAATAGGTGGCGAATATGCTCAAAAGAGTTATTTCATTATTTATATGCACATTAACGCTTGTATTTGCTGCGGCTGATTTTGCCGCAGCGGCAAGCCTTGCCATTGACGAAACGTTGGAAACTCCGCTTGCAAATGTTATAAGCAACTCGTCTCTCGGAGTTTCACAAAGAATTGCAAATACTCCCGATGAGTTTTTGTTTTCGCTTAAAGACGGCTCGGACACTAAAGAATACATTCTTTTAAAAAGTGTAAACGCTAATCAAAACGATGGATTTTTTATAATGACAAACGGCTATACCGAGAAAGGCGTGGCATTTAACACAACGCCGTATGGTATTACAAGCGATGACAAAAAGGGAACAAAAACGGCAGACAGTGTTTTGTACGATACAGACAAATCAGGCTCTATGGCAGCACGATTAAACAGTGATGATTACATAAATGAGCATTTTCCTTTAATGAAGGATTATATTAACACTCACACATGGTATACCGAAAAAGGGTATCAGCTCGAAGCATACAAAACAGAATGCAAAATAGCGCTTTTGTCACTTACGGAATATAAGCAAAATGCTGACAGAATAGGGTATTTGCCGAATGGCGAACAAATGCAGTGGTGGCTGCGCTCGCCGCATCAAAACGTGACTAATTATGCGGTGTGGGAATTTTTGGCGAATGGTGAAATTGCAAATTCCTACAATTTAAATTCAACCTATCAAAACCGCGTTGTTCGACCGTGCTTTTATTTGAATGAAGATTTTTTCAAAAATGTAAAGCTTGATACTAATGCAATGGGCGAAGAAGTGAAAAAAACCATCCGTGAAAGCCTAACGCTTGAAGAAGCTGAAAAGCTTTATTCGAAGATGGAGCTTAACGATATGGGCTATGATATTCATTCCGTAGGCTTTAGCAATGTAAGACTTGAAAAAAACGACGAAAAGCTTAATTTTAAAGCATTTTCAACAAATCATACGCGCGCAGAGCAGCCGTTTACGCTTATAGCGTCGGTGTATAAAGACAGCCGCCTTGAAAAAATTAACAAAACCGAATATCAGCTTGCGGAAAGCGAAGAAAAAAAGCTTGTCAGCGTAAGCGTTGATTTGTCGGAGCTTAACAATACGGCGTCTGACGTAACGGTTAAAATTTTTGCGTTTCTGGATTTTAAAACGCTTATTCCCGTATCAAATGTGGTTATGGACGGAAATATGGAGGCGCTTTTAAATTCTGAATTTGAAAATTACGAAAAAGTGGAAATCTGTATTCCCGAGGCGTATCAGAATTTGTATAATCAAAAGGACGCATACTTTGATGTTTCGTTTATCTATGCCGGCAAAAATCAAAAGGAATATACAATTTCATATTCGATTGATAATTGGACAACACAGACAGATGAAAAAGTAACGCTGTCGTATATCACAAATATCAAACGGCGTGTGAGCATGAAAGATATTCCCATAGGCGAGCATACCTTAAAAGTTAAGGTTTCCGCGTCCGACGGAGTAAAGGCGCAGAAGGAAAATGCATTTTCGGTGATTAGATTTTATGAGGAAAAGCCGCTCGATAAATATTATGATGTCGGAATAGGAGAGGTATTTGATTGGTACACTCACCCGAAGGAGTATATAAAGCTTCTTAAAAACGTCGGATTTATAAATATCCGTACAACTCCGTCGTGGAATGTAACTGAACGTACAAAAGGAAAGATTGAATTTACAGAAGATTCAGCTTCGCAAAAAAATCTTGAAACTTTTGCAGAAAATGGTCTTAACATTTCAACCTTTACCGCGGCATTCGGAAACAAAAACTACACCACCGAGCCGGAGGATACTGAGAGAATTGATATGTATCCGCCTATTGAGCGAGAGCATATTGACGCATATGCAAATTATGCTTCTTCGATTCCGTCAATTCTTAAAACAAAAGACGGAAAAAGTCTTTCTGTTAAACGGTTTGAAATATGGAATGAGCCTAATCTTGATACATATTGGGGCTACGGAACAAAAGTTCCCGACCCGATTGAATACATATATATGATGAACCGAACAGCGGCGAGAATACGCAAAGACCATCCCGATGCCATAATTGCGGGCGGAGCACTTGCGGCGGGCGATCCGAACACGTTTAACGACCATCAGGCGTATCTTAACAAAATGTATGATTCGGGTATGCTTAAATATGTTGACGAATACACAATCCATCCGTATATGTATCCTAAAAACCCCGACACGGGCTATCGCTCGGACGGAATGTTTGCAAGCCTGGCAAACGATTATGTATACAACCTTACATCGCGGTATCTTGCGCCGCGCAAGGCTCACGGCGGCTGGATAGACGTTGCTATTTCGGAAGTAGGCTGGTCAACATATATCGACAAAGCCAATGCAAACAAGGACGGCTACGGTGAATACGGAAGATACGGCACCAGCGAGAGCGACCAGGCAATATATCTTGTAAAAACGCTTGTTTATGATGATTACCTCGGATTAAGCCATACCGAAATTTTTACGTCTCATGACAGGGGGACGGACAAATATTATGTTGAGCACAATTTTGGAATTATACGAAACGACTACAGTTTAAAGAAAGCTGTTTTCTCACTGTCACAGTATAACAACGTCTGCTCGTCTGCGCAGTATATAGGCAGAGTAAAAATTTCCGACAATGTTTTTGGCTATGTGTACGAAAACCTTACAAAGCCTTTTATGATTGTGTGGAAAATTAAAAATGACGCAAACACAGAGCCTGATTTTGAATATACTTTGCCAAGCGGTGCATACGCCGAGGATATGATTGGCAATAAGGCGGACGGCGAAAAGCTGCAAATAGGCACAGAGCCGGTTTATATTTATAATATTCCTACTTCTATTGTTAAACAGGCATTTGCCGATTTAAGCCTTGATAAGTTTAAGAATTTTTATTCCTACTCGGAGTATAAAACAAAGCTTGATGCGTTTTTGGCTTTAAGCGATATGCCGGATGCTAAAACATTTCTTTCGGCAATGGAGGATATATATTCTTTTGGCAAAGCGGTAATAGGCGAGAAAAAGTCAAACCCGAGCATAATGAATGACAACGACTTTATGTATGCGCTTTTTGAGGTTTATGAGGCAAGCAAACAAATGGCTGCGGCATATGTAATTTATGACGCTGAATATGCTTCTTCAAATTCAGATGTTGCAAGCGCAGATGAAAAAATTCTTAAAAAGAAAAACAATCAGAAGGAAAGCTCGCTTTATTTTACCGACGCGATTATGCGATATGCAAAGCGTTATAACAAAATTGCAAACGAAGTTAAAAATTTAAGTGATTTTGAAGGCAAAAACGGTTTTGCGGCAATGAACGATTATCTTGCAAAGAATCTTTGCGATTGGGCAATGCTGATTATGGACAGCGAGCAAGCTGACATTTCAAGAGCAATTTTGCCGTATGCAAAATCAAAGCTTGAGATAAATACAAATAACAGTTATGCTCTTACTTTTACGCTTGACAATATGCTTACCGTTCCGTTCAGTGCGTCGGTTTACATAGCCGACGAAAATGGAGCTTTAAAGGGCGACAGAGCTTCGGTGAATGTGGATGCAAATTCATATTCAACAATGACTCTTATAGGAAACAGCGTTTCTGCAAGCGGAGAATATACTTATTATATTTTTGTTGAGTATAACGGAAAAGTAATTTTAAAACAACCGTTTGTATTAACGGTTAAATAAATATAAAAGGAAAGGTGAAAAAATTATGAAAAAACTAATCTCATTATTTTTGTGCATCTTGATGGTAATGTCCG
>JALEIO010000011.1 GCA_022769845.1 Oscillospiraceae bacterium | reverse complement strand
GTTTTTAGGTTCACGACATTGATTGACTGACTGTTTGTGTCGGCTGTCGGGAGACGACAGCCGACACAAAGTGCAAGGTTTTTGACAAAAACAGCACAAAAACAGCACAAAAACCTTGCACCTGAACAATTCTGAAACGCTTGCAAACCGCTATGCGGCTGCGGGTCAGAATTGTTCAGCAGACATTAAATAAAAAAGCGTTTTTAACGCCTCAGCCCCCTAACCCCCAATCTTGGGGGCAGAATGGTTCGCTTTTTTGAAACAAGCTGATTGCGCACTTCTCGCGCGCAATTTCCTATGTTATAAAAGAAAAACGGAATGTCTTAAAAATGGCATTCCGTTTTTTGTGAAATTAAAATAATTTTATTTTAAAATAAATTTACTGTCGGTATAACGTCATAATCATTTCTGCAAAAACAGCGGATGAAACGCCGAAATCACGCACATTGGAACGGCGTATTTTTGGAATATATGCAAAAAGCGGCTCGCCCTTGCGCCTCAATTTTGAAGGCGAAACGAACGATTTTGAATCATAAAATTCATATATGACGCCATCGTTTTCATACCATTTTGCTATATTTAAAACGGTGTCGTACATAATTTTCTGCGCCTCTTTTTTATATCCGTAATCAAGCAGCGCAAGCGACACAAAATACGAATAAAACGGATGTGCGGCTCCATGCCACATTCCGCCGTCAAATTTTTCGTCGTCCTTTGAAACACTCGGAAGCGGAAACGTGGTGAAAAATTCATCTGTGTTAAAAAGGTGGTTTGTGATGATGTAATCGGCGCGTTTTTTGTCGCAAAAGCCAACAAACAGCGGCAAAAACGAGGCAGGCGTTTTAACCTTAATAAGCTTGTTTGTCGCGGCGCATTTGTCATAGTAAAAACCGTCTTCTTCATCATAAAGATACCTGTTTACGGCATCTTTAATTCGGTCGTAGATTACGCTCCAGTAAAGGTGTTCGCCTGATTTTCCCAAAATGTCGGCAATTTCGGACAAAGCTTTCGCCTCGTTTGCCATATAGCACGAAAAATCAAGCGCGTATATCTTTGAAATGCCGTCAAACCTTGGCGAACTGTCCATTCGGCTTTCTTCGCATCGGTTTTCGACTTCTGAAATTTTTATTTTCCACTCAAACAGCAATTTGTCCTCTGCGGCGCGGTTTTCTATCAAATAATTCAAATATTTTTTTAATTTTTCAAAGCTTTCTGACAGCAGAGAAATATCACCCTGTGTTTTAAAAAGTCTTAAAATTTCCCAAGCAAGAATGGGCGGATTTGCATTTTCGCTTCTAAAATCCGGCAAACCTTCGCCCGGTATAAAACCGTTTTCGTCCTGCAAATCGAGCGCCGACATAATACATTGTTTTGCAAGGTCAGCAGATATAAAACGCATTGAACCTGCGCACAAGGCGGCATCAAAAAGAGTGAATTTTTCATTCGGAAGGCGTGACGGAGTACACCACATTCCTTTGAAAAATCCTTCAGGCGAATGTACGAGTGATTTTAGCACCGACAAGCTCTTCGAAAAAAGTGCAGAAATATTTTTCGGCAGATTTTCCAAAATAGGCAGCTTTGCAAAAAAATCAAGTTTACCGGAAATTTCTCTGTTTATCTCAAGTGTAAACGCCTCTTCCGCATCTTTTGCGGCATTTTTTCCATATGCAAGCGCCGACACCTTATAATCCTCGTTTTCCTCGGAATAAAGCGCAAAAGTGCCGTTTTCGCCTGTGTAAATTTCGGTATTTCCCTTCCTTATATATTCAATGTCGCCGTCAAATGAAAGTTTAAGCTTATATGCTTTTGAATGGCGGATAAGAACGGCATTTTGACGCACAAAAATAAATTCCGCAGCAGTGATAAGCCCGTCATTATCAACGATATTTGCTTTAATAAGGTCGGACGAAACAACTTCAAAAATAACATCCGAAACGTTTTCAAGCGCAAGGTGCAAATATGCCCCGAGCGGCGTGTTAAAGGCTAATCCCAGCCTGTCAGACAAAAGATTTGCAGAAATAGCTTCATTATATATATTATCACCGTCAAGTGCCGAAAACGCAAATGCTGCGCCTCCGCCCCAAACATTAGGAAGTGCCATAAGTTTTCCTCCAAAAATTTGATTTAACTAACTGATAAACATTATACCATATTTTTCAAAAATTTGCAACTATAACTGAAATTTTGATTGCTTGCAATGCCAAATTTAAAAAAACTCGCTAAAATATTTCAAAAAATCGTTACAAAAATTTAATAAAAATTAACTTTGTCCCCCCACTTTGATTGAAAAATGCGTTGTTTTTAGCGCAAAAAAGGTCAAAAAACGGTAAATTTTAAGCAATTTTAAGATTTTTTGCCTAATTTTTTATTGAATTTATGTAAAAGTTAAGTTTTTTTGACGGTGCTTTGTAAAAATAATACAAATATAACTTAAAATCTTAAAATTTCGCTTTATAAAGGCAAAAACGGCGATAATAAAATTTAATATTTTACGCAAAAACGACATAAATAACGGTGAAAAAAGGGCAAAAACAGCGGCAAAAATTATGAAGATGTTAAAAATTTGTTAAATTTGCACTAAAATCTTAACAATTTTGCAAAACAGGTATTTTTGGCTTAAAAAGGCGATATACTGTATTACAAAGGCGTTTTTGGACATTTTTTTGACTCAAAAAAGGCGTTTTTACCAAACTTAAAAGTTACAAAAAAGTTAAAAAACTTTGTGGAAATTAACAATAACTTTTTTCCATATTTTGTAAAAAATTTGACAAACGGGCGCTTTGAGAGTTAAACTGTAAGTCCAAATACTGCTGCGGTAGTTTTCGCAGACTTTAAATTGCCGAAAATACACATTTTGAAATGCTTGTGATTTTCAAAATCTTCGGCAAAATAAAAAAGGTATTGGGAATTAGGAGGATATTATGTTACAAAAAACAGCAAGGGGCAACAAGAGAATTGCTGTTATTTCAGGACTTTTAGTATCTGTTCTCTTGACTGTAACCGTTTATGCGGCATCAGATTACTCCATAAACGTTACAGACGGCAACGAAGCTTTGTTTTCAAATTTTATTACAAGGCAGAAGGTTGTCGATTTGCTCGAAAATAATATTTCTGTTCGCAAAACGGATAAATCTTTTACGGGAATTGAAAGCTTTGCTCTCGGCAAGACAAAAAGAGTTATCATTGACGACGGAAATAGTGTCAAAGAACTTTACACAGCGGCTACTTATGTTGAGGAGCTCATAGACGACGGAAGCATCAAGCTTACAAGTGATTTTGACTTCCTTAATGTTGCGCCGGACGCAATTATCACAAACGATTTAAAGATTAATGTAACGCACGTTACGTCAGAAAATTACAAAACTACATTCGACGTGCCGTACAAAACCATCACCGAGTATGACAATACGTTGTATGTCGGCGAAACGGTTGTGGTTCGCGAGGGTGTAAACGGCATTGCAGAGAACAATGTTGAGGTGATTTATCATAACGGCGTTGAGTTTAAGAAAAATTGTACACAGACTGTTATAAAGGAAAAGGTTGACAAGATTGTAAAAATAGGAACGCTTAAATACGAGCCTGTTCAGCCTGAAGTTGTATCGCCCATCGCGAGTGTTTCTGCTTCAAATGAAAATGTTCGCAAAACGCCGCTTAAGTTTAAAGCATCGGCATACTGCTCGTGCAGCGCGTGTTGCGGCAAATCAACAGGCATTACGGCATCGGGAATGAAGGCGTGCTACGGCACTGTTGCGGTTGACCCAAGAGTTATTCCGCTCGGCACAAGGTTATATATAGAGGCATCGGACGGTTCATTTGTTTACGGCGAATGTATTGCGGCGGATACAGGCGGCGCTATTAAGGGAAACAAAGTCGATTTGTTTTTCCCGTCTCATTCCGAAGCGTTAAACTTTGGACGAAAAAATGTCGATGTTTATATTTTAGATTAAAAAACGGGATTGCAGAGAATCATCTTTGCAATCCTTTTTTATGCAAACCAAAAGTTTATTTAACATTTAATATTTAATATTTAATGTTTAATTTGATGCTGCATTTAAAAATTCCATAATACAATAATTTTTTTCAAAACTATTGCAAAAAACAAAAAAATATGCTATAATTCTTTCATATATAGTGAAAAGGAGTATAGTATTATGGATAAGCAAACAGTTATTCAAAAAATCAAAGAAGCAGGTATTGTGGCAGTTGTCAGAGCAGAAAACGGAGAGAGTGCAAAAAAAATATCTGACGCGTGCCTCGAGGGCGGTGTTCCCGCAATAGAACTTACATTTACAGTTCCGGGTGCTCACAAGGTTATTGAGCAGCTTGCGGCAGAATATAAAAACGGAGAGATGATTTTGGGTGCCGGTACAGTTCTTGACGCTGAAACCGCAAGAATTGCCATTCTTTCAGGTGCGCAGTACATAGTAAGCCCTTACTACGACGAGGCTACGGTTCGTCTCTGCAACCGTTATGCAGTTCCCTGTATGCCCGGCGTTATGACAATAAAGGACGTTGTTGCCGCTCTTGAAATGGGAGTTGATATCATTAAACTGTTCCCGGGTGATTCGTTCGGACCGGGTATGGTTAAGGCTATCAAAGGGCCTATTCCTCAAGCTAACATTATGCCGACAGGCGGCGTGGACGTAAACAATGTTGCACAGTGGATTAAATCAGGTGTTGTTGCGGTCGGCGCAGGCAGCTCGCTTACAAAGGGTGCAAAAACAGGCGATTACAAGGCTATTACACAGGTTGGTAAGCAGTTTGTTGAAAATATTAAAAATGCCCGTGCAGCGCTCAACAAATAATTAAACTGTACGGTTTATCGGACACTTTGTTTGATAAAATATTCCTAAATCATACTTTGGGAGGATAAAAATGGCAAAAAAAGATGAAAAAATAAGCGTCATAGATGCCAATGTCGAAGGCCGCGACAAGGCAATAGCTGAAGCAATACGCCAAATTGACAAAAAATACGGCGAAGGCGCAATAATGAGGCTGGGTTCCGCGCCGCTTAAAGAGGTGGATGTTATACCGACCGGCGCGCTTTCTGTTGACATAGCTCTTGGAATCGGCGGTATTCCGCGGGGCAGGGTAACCGAAATTTACGGTCCTGAATCGTCAGGTAAAACCACTGTTTCGCTGCACATTATTGCAGAAGCCCAAAAACGCGGAGGAGAGGTTGCGTTTATCGACGCTGAACACGCTCTTGACCCGGTTTATGCGCGAAAACTCGGCGTAGATGTTGACAAGCTTATTGTTTCGCAGCCCGATTCGGGAGAGGACGCTCTTGAAATTTGTGAGGCGCTTGCACGAAGCAATGCATTTGACCTTATCGTTATAGACTCGGTTGCCGCGCTTGTTCCAAAGGCGGAAATTGCAGGTCTTATGGGCGATTCGTTTGTCGGTCTGCACGCGCGTCTTATGTCTCAGGCACTGCGAAAGCTTACGCCGATATTGAGCAGAAGCAATACGGCGGCTGTTTTTATCAACCAAATCCGTGAAAAAGTAGGCGTTATGTATGGAAACCCCGAGGTTACAACGGGTGGACGTGCGCTTAAATTCTATTCGTCAATCCGAATTGAGGTGCGCCGCGGCGAGCCTATAAAGGTGGGCGACCAGAAAATCGGAAATCTTACCAAGGTTAAAATTGTTAAAAATAAAATGGCTCCTCCGTTTAAAGAAGCGGAATTTGACGTTATTTACGGCGAGGGTATTTCAAAAGAAGGCTGCGTAATTGATGCCGCTGTGGCATATGATGTTATTCAAAAAAGCGGCTCGTGGTTCTCGTATGACGGCAATAGAATAGGTCAGGGCAAGGAAAAGGTTAAGCTGTATCTCAAAGAGCACGAAGGACTTATTGACGAGATTTCCAATAAGGTTATTGCCGCGCACAAAGAGGCTATGGAAAAACAGCGACAGGCTAATAAATACGCCGAAAAAACGGTGGAAAAAGAAGAGGAAGCCAAACCTGAAGAAATTTATGACGGCGGCGACGAATAATGAAAATTACTGATATTACGCCGCAAAAGCATAACAAAAACAGAGTATCGGTGTTTGTCGACGGGGAGTATTCATTTTCGCTCGATGACACCGATATGGTGCGTTTGAAGGTTAAAATCGGAAACGAAATAACCGAGGACGAAATAGAAATTTTTAATAAAGAATGTAATCTTTCCAAGGCTAAAAATCGGATTATGCAGCTGATAAACCGCAAGGCGGCGACCAAGAAAATGATTGCCGATGACCTTTATAAGCACGGTTTTGACAAGGAAATTATTGATATTGCGCTGGACGAATTTGAACGGCTGGGGTATATTGACGACGAGCTTTTTGCGATAGAATACGCAAAAGCGGCGTATTCGTTCAAGCGTCACGGCAGGGTGCGGATTATCTCGGATTTGGTGTATAAGGGCGTGCCGAGAGATATTGCGCAGAACGTAATAGATGACCTTGATACCGACGAGAGAGAAAGTATAACGGAAATTATGACCGAAAGATTTTCAAACGCTGACTTTTCCGATTACAAAGAAAAACAGCGCGTTGTGCGCTACTTTGCGTCGAGGGGATTTAAGCTTTCGGATATTTTTGCGGTTATAGACAAGTTTAAATAAAAACAAGGGGTTAGTTTGATTTGAAGAAAAAAATTGGCTTTGTTTCGCTTGGATGCGCTAAAAATTTAACCGATACCGAAACAATGCTTGCGCTTTTGAAAAACGAAAATTATATAATCACGCCGGACGCCGACCAAGCGGATATAATTGTGGTAAACACCTGTGCGTTTATAGACAGCGCAAAGGAGGAGTCGATAAACGCCATTCTTGAAATGGCGGAAAAAAAGAAAGGTAAATGCGAGGTTTTGGCGGTTACGGGTTGTCTTGCGCAAAGGTATGCAAAGGATATAAAAACTGAAATTCCCGAGGTGGACATAATTCTCGGAACTAACGATTATCCGCATATCGCCGAGGCTATTGACGATTTTTACAGGAATGGGAAAAAAGATGTGCTTGTAAGCAGTGCGAATAATCACGTTACCGCTGATTTGCCGAGAGAAATATCCACGCCTTTGCATTATGCGTATCTTAAAATTGCTGACGGCTGCGACAATTATTGCACCTATTGCATTATTCCGAAGCTTAGGGGAAAATACCGTTCGCGCGATGAAGAAAGCATTGTTTCCGAGGCAAAAAGTTTAGCGCAAAAAGGCGTGAAGGAGCTTATTTTGGTTGCGCAGGATACAGCGTATTACGGCTGTGACAGAGGAAAATATGCGCTTGCGCCGCTTCTTTGCAGGCTTTCTCAAATTGACGGTATAAAGTGGATTAGATTGCAGTATTGCTATCCCGAGAACATAACTGACGACTTGATAAATGAAATTGCGAAAAATGACAAGGTTGTCAAATATATAGATATGCCGCTGCAACACGTCAGCGACAGAATTTTGAAGAAAATGGGAAGAAAAAGCAGCTTTGACGAGATAAATCAGCTTATTGACAAACTGCGAAAAAAAATTCCCGATATTGTGATAAGAACATCGCTTATTGTGGGATTTCCCGGCGAAACGGACGAGGATTTTGAAATTTTAAAGAAATTTCTTTTGGATAAAAAACTTGACAAGGTTGGAGTTTTCACCTATTCGCAGGAGGAGGACACACCTGCGGCAAATTTTGAAAATCAACTTGACGAGGACGAAAAAGAACGGCGCCGAAAAGCGCTTATGGAAGTGCAAAACAAAATTTCACTTGCAAATAATATGTCGAAAATCGGCAGAGAAATGTATGCGATAATCGACTCATATGACCCGGACGAGCTGTGCTACCTGGGCAGAACCTACGGCGATACGCCCGAGGTGGACGAAGCGGCGTATATATACAGCGCACAGGAAATTTCAATCGGCGACATTGTGAAAATCAAGGTGCTTGACGCTCACGATTATGACATAACAGGGGAGGTAATCTTTTGAATTTACCAAATAAAATCACACTTGCAAGAATATTTTTAATACCGTTTTTTATTGTGGTGCTTATGACGCGCGGCTTTGGCGGAGTACCCACCCTTTACAGTGATATTGCGGCGGCGGTGATTTTTGCGGCGGCGGCGCTCACTGACGGTGTAGACGGATATCTTGCGCGCAAAAACAATCAGGTGACCGACCTTGGCAAATTTTTAGACCCGATTGCCGATAAGCTTTTAATCGCTTCGGCGCTTATATGCCTTGTGGAGCTGCAAAGAATTCCGGCGTATATGGCAATTATTATTATCGCGCGCGAATTTATCGTTACGGGGCTTAGAATTGTGGCAATATCAAACGGCGTTGTTATGGCGGCGGAGATGACCGGAAAAATAAAGACGGTTATTCAAATTTTTGCAACGGTTATAACGCTTCTTTTCCCAAGCGTTATGATTGGCAAAATCACGCTCGGATACCTTGTAATGCTTATTGCAACGCTTTTTACCATATATTCCGGATATGTTTATCTTTCAAAAAACTGGGATATGGTTATAAATTCCAAGTAAAATTTATACAAAATAAATATTTAAGTGATATTTTTTGCCTTAAAAATATCACTTTTTCACATAATGGACGAAAAAATTTGATTTTTCTTTAAAGATGTGATAAAATACAGAAAAATATAATATTTTGATAATTCAACCTTATTTGAAAGGACGAAATAATATGAAATATGTCAGCACCCGGAGTGATAAATATAAAGTGGAAAGCGCAGAGGCAATAAAAACAGGCATTGCGCCGGACGGCGGCTTGTTTGTGCCTGAAGAAATTCCGCAGCTTTCGCTTGACGAAATTGAAAAATTTGCAAATCTTTCGTATCCGGAACTTGCGAAAAAAATTCTTTCTCTGTATCTTACCGATTATACAGAGGAGGAGCTTTCGGATTGCGTAAACAGCGCATATACGAGTGAAAAATTTGAGTCGGAGGCTATTGCTCCGCTCCATAAGCTTGACGATAAAGCTTTTGTTCTGGAGTTATGGCACGGGCCTACCTGCGCGTTTAAGGATATGGCACTGCAAATTCTGCCGCATTTTTTGGTTAAGGCCATCAAAAAAACGGGTGAGGACAGGGACGTTATTATTCTTGTTGCAACCTCCGGCGATACCGGTAAGGCGGCTTTAGAGGGTTTTAAAGATGTAAAAAATACAAAAATTCAGGTGTTTTATCCTGTCAGCGGCGTATCAAAAATTCAAAAGCTGCAAATGGCTACGCAGGACGGCTCAAATGTCAGCGTAATTTCGGTTGACGGCAACTTTGACGACGCACAGACAGGCGTTAAAAAGATTTTCGGAAATGCGGACTACGCTAAAGAAGCATCGGATTTGGGATATGTTTTTTCAAGCGCAAACTCCATTAACTGGGGAAGGCTTGTTCCGCAGATTGTTTATTATTTTTACTCATATGCCAGCCTTGTAAAAACGGGCGAAATAAAGTGCGGCGACAAAATAAATATTGTCGTTCCCACAGGAAATTTCGGCAATATTCTGGCGGCGTACTATGCAAAAGAAATGGGACTTTTCGTGGACAAATTAATTTGCGCGTCCAACCAAAATAATGTTCTTACCGACTTTATAAAAACGGGCGTTTATGATAAAAATCGCAAATTTGAAACTACCATTTCACCGTCAATGGATATTCTTATTTCAAGCAATCTTGAAAGACTTTTGTTCCATATGTCGGGCAAAAATTTCAATCTTGTTAAAGAATATATGGCTTCGCTTGCCGCTTCGGGCAAATACAGCGTTGACAAAGAGATTTTTGACAGCATTTCAAGCGTTTTTTGCGCAGGATACTGCGATGACGCACAAACCAAGCAGACAATTAAAGAAACATATGAAAAATACGGTTATACAATAGATACCCACACGGCAGTTGCAAAAAATGTGTACGACAAATACGAAAAAGATACGTCGGACGGCAAAAAAACGGTTATTGCGTCCACTGCAAATCCGTATAAATTCAACAAAGCGGTGCTGGAGGCAATATGCGAAGATGCTATTCCCGACGGCGAATTTGAACTTATTGACCTGCTGCACGAAAAGAGCGGTCTTAACGTTCCTAAATCGCTTGCGGGGCTTAAAAATAAGTTTATCCGCTTCAACACCACCTGCGGCAAGGATAATTTGTGGAGCGAAACGAAAAAATTCTTGACAAAATAGTCATTGTATTTTATACTGTATATAATAAAAACAGGAGAAAAATTATGCTTACTCATTCTTTTACATTTTACTTTATTATCAACCTAATCCTTTTTGGCTTGGGTTATTTTGTGATAGATAAAAGTTTTTGTAGATGAGTTAGAGCAAATTTTTAATTGTCTTATCAAAAAAGCTCATTTACGCTGCGTAAATGGGCTTATATTTTTATATAACTAATACATCCCGCGTATTTTTGCGGTGAGCTCCATTTATTTTTTTGAGTGAGTATAATCTTTCGCAGAGCCGTTGAATTACGGGGCTTTGCCCATTATTGAAAGGATTTGGTAAACGTGATTATTAAGGTTAATGCAAGCGCGCGAAGCTATGATATAATTATTGAGGACAATATTTTTGACAAAATAGGTGAAATTATAAAGGAAAATACAAAGGACGCCAAGGTGTTTTTTGTCATAGACGAAAACGTTTTTAACCTTTACGGTGAAAAGCTGCGAAAAATTCTTGCAGATTCGGGCATTGAATTTCTGCATTTTGTGCTTCCGTCCGGCGAAAAATCAAAGTGCGGCGATATGCTTTTTAAAATTTATTCTTGCCTTGCAAAAAATAAGATTTCGCGAAAAGACACAGTTATAGCGCTCGGCGGCGGAGTGTGCGGCGATTTGACGGGTTTTGCGGCGGCAACCTATCTTCGCGGCGTAAGACTTATTCAAATTCCCACAACACTTCTTGCTCAAGTGGACAGCTCGGTGGGTGGGAAGGTTGCCATCGACCTTGACGAAGGCAAAAATCTTGCAGGCTGTTTTTATCCGCCGCATCTTGTGGTTATAGACCCATGCTTTTTGAAAACGCTTTCCGAGAGCGTGTTTAACTGCGGTATGGCGGAGGTTATAAAGTATGGTGCCATTTACGATAAAAATTTGTTTGATACCCTTTTCGACAAGGAAAATTTAAGCAAAAATTTGGAGAAAATCATCGCGCGCTGCGTGGATATAAAACGCATTATTGTGGAAAACGATGAATTTGACACAGGCGAGCGAATGATACTCAATTTTGGACATACCTACGGACATATTGTGGAAAAATATTTTAATTACGAAAAATATAGCCATGGCGAAGCAGTTGCAATCGGTATGGCGCATATTACCGCAATATCGGAAAAAGAGGGAATTGCAGAAAAAGGCACATATGAAAAGCTTGTAAACCTTCTTAAAAAATATTCGCTTTATAAAGAAGAGCAAATTCCGCGTGAGAAGGGCGAGGAAACGCTTTTGCTGGATAAAAAAAGCGGGACTGATTTTATAAACTACATTGTATTGGAGAAAATAGGAAAATCAAAAATTTTAAAGCTTAAAAAAGAGGATAATTTTTTATGGAAAAATTGACTTTAACGGGAAAAAAAGACTTTAAAAAGCGCATTTTTGCACCTCCGTCCAAGTCGTATTCGCACCGAATGATACTTTCGGCGGCGCTGTCCGACGGCATTTCGCGAATTGAAAATTTAATTTTTTCAAAGGACGTTTCAGCAACGCTGGATTTTGCAAAAAAAATGGGAGCAAGCGTTTTTGCCGGAGGAAATTTTGTAGAAATCAAGGGCGGCGAGCCGCCGAAAAAGGCGGATATTTTTTGCAACGAATCGGCGTCAACGCTTCGGTTTATAATACCCATTCTTGCGGCAAAAGGGGTAAAAGCGCACATTACGGGCGCCGGCAGGCTTATGCAACGGCCTTTGGATGTTTACACCGAGATTTTTGACAGAAAAAATATCAAATACGAATATAAATACGGCGAATATTTTGATGTAAAATCGCCTATATCAAGCGGAATTTATGATGTCCGGGGCGATGTTTCGTCGCAGTTTATAACAGGACTTTTG
>JALEIO010000002.1 GCA_022769845.1 Oscillospiraceae bacterium | reverse complement strand
TTAACAAAAAAAGTGATATTTTGGCGAAAAATATAAAATACAACCAGCGGGGCGTGCTTTTTGAGGTGGAAACGCCTTTCGGAAGTGAAAATATCCGTCTTGACATACCGGGCGAATTTTCGGTATACAACGCGCTTTGCGCTATCGGAGTTTGTCAGGGCACAGGCGTTGGAATTTCAGACATTGCAAAAGCGCTCATTTTGGCAAAGGGCGTAAAGGGCAGAGCGGAGGTTTTAAGCACTCCCACAGATTATACCGTTATGATTGATTACGCGCATACGCCGGACGGTTTGGAAAATATCATTGGCACAGTTAAAGGATTTTGCAGAGGCAGAGTTATAACCGTGTTTGGCTGCGGCGGCGACAGGGACGCTACGAAACGTCCGAAAATGGGAAAAATTGCAGGAGATTTGTCTGATTTCTGCGTTGTTACAAGCGATAATCCGAGAACCGAAGACCCCGACGCAATTATAAAAGATATTTTGTCGGGTATGACAGATGTTAAAGCGGAGTATGTTGCAATTTGCGACCGCACCGAGGCTATTGAATACGCTATGCGCATTGCAAAGGAAAACGATATTATTATTCTTGCGGGAAAAGGGCACGAAACATATCAGATTTTGAAGGACAAAACAATTCACTATGATGAACGTGAAATTGTAAGGGATATTTTGGCTAAAATAAATTCGGAGGCATAAATTAATGCTTGGAAATATAGAAAAAATTTCTGTTTCGGAAATTTTGACGGCAACGGGCGGAAGGCTTATTTTCGGCGATGAAAATAAATTTGTGGAAAGCATAAGCACCGACAGCCGCGAAATGGGAAAAAACTGCATATATATTCCGATAAAGGGCGAAAAATTTGACGGCCACACTTTTTTTGACGGCGCACTGAAAAACGGTGCGGTTGGGTATCTTACCCAAAACGGCGAAAAATTGAGCGGCTTTGAATTTGGAATAAAGGTTTGCGATACAAAAAAAGCGCTGGGCGGTATAGCGAGAGCGTATAGAAAAAAATTTAACGCAGACGTTATAGCACTTACGGGCAGTGTGGGAAAAACCACAACCAAGGAATTTGTCGCGGCGGTTTTGGCAAAACGTTTTGCCACTATTAAAACCAAGGCAAATTACAACAACGATATTGGGTTGCCGTTTACGGTTTTTTCGCTTAATTCAAATACTGAAAAGGCTGTTATAGAAATGGGAATGAGCAATTTCGGCGAGATTTCGTATCTTACGAATATAGCCTGTCCCGACGCTGCAATTATCACAAATATCGGCACGTCGCATATCGAATTTTTGAAAAGCCGCGAGGGAATTTTAAAGGCAAAATGCGAAATTTTTGATGGCTTGAAAAAAGGCGGCACGGCGTTTTTAAACGGTGATGACGACCTTTTGCAGACGCTTAAAGGAAAGCTTGATTTCAAAACTGTGTTTTTTGGAATTGACAATGAAAACTGCGATATCTGCGCAAAAAATTTGAAGCTTTATCCCGAAAAAACCGAATTTGAAATTTCGGGCGAAAAATTTGTAATTAACCTTCCCGGAAAACATAATGTATACAACGCTTTGTGCGCATATGCGGCGGCAAAAATGTTCGGTATGACCAACGAGGAAATACGCAGCGGACTTTTAAGCTATAAAAGCGACGGCATACGTCAGAGCATACTTGAGGTAAACGGCGCAAAAATTTTGAATGACTGCTACAATTCATCGCCTCAAGCGGCAATGGCGGCGATTGATGTTTTAAAGAGTCTTACCGACGGCAGAAAAATTGCGGTTTTGGGCGATATGGCAGAGCTTGGCGAAAACAGTGAAAAATATCACCGCGAGGTGGGCGCGTATTTTGCAAAATGCGGATGCGACATACTTATAACGCTGGGGAATGCCGCGCGCTTTATCGCGGACGAGGCGCAAAAATGCGGTGTGAAGAGCGAAAATGTTTTTTCGTTTTCAAACAATAAAGAGGTTTCGGATTTTTTAAAAACTCTTTTGCAAAACGGTGATGCGGTGCTGATAAAGGGTTCGCACTGTATGAAAATGGACGAAATTTCCAAAAACATATGAGCAAAAACAGAGGGTGTGTATTTTGATAGATAAATTAATGATGACGGTGTGGATTTGCACCATTTGTGCGTTTGCCATTGGCATCACGGCAGGATTTTTCTTAATTCCGGCATTAATAAGATTAAAATTCGGTCAGGAAATCAGGGAAATAGGTCCGAAATGGCATAAAAAAAAGTCGGGAACTCCCACGATGGGCGGAATAATTTTTATTATTGCCGCACTTGTTACAGCATTGGTGTTTGACAGAGACAAAAATTCAATATTTATAGTTTGTACTGCGTTTTCGTTCGGACTTATAGGTTTTATCGACGATTTTATAAAAATTGTGATGAAACGAAATCTCGGGCTTACCGAACGTCAAAAATTAATTCTGCAAATTCTTGCGGCGTCTGTATCGGCGGTTGTCGGCGTTAAAACGGGCGTTTTGTCATATGAAGTAATTATTCCGTTTACAAAATGGCGGCTTAATCTGTGGCATTTTTACATTCCGTTTGCGGTGTTTGTAATGGTCGGCGGCACAAACAGTGTAAATTTAACCGACGGTCTGGACGGTCTGGCGGCAAGTGTAACAACTGTGGTTTCAATATTTTTTACCGTTATGGCATATAAATTCAGCGACCAATCGATTGCCGTTTTCTGCGCGGCTTTAACCGGCTCGCTTCTGGCGTTTTTGGTATTCAACGCATATCCTGCAAAGGTGTTTATGGGAGACACCGGCTCGCTTTTTTTGGGCGGCGCGGTGTGCGGTGTTGCATTGGTTTTAAAGTTGCCGATAATTCTTATTTTTGCAGGCGGAATTTATATAATTGAAACGCTTTCTGTTATAATTCAGGTTACTTCGTATAAGCTCACGGGAAAAAGAGTGTTCAAAATGAGCCCTATTCACCATCACTTTGAAATGTCGGGCTTTTCCGAGCGAAAAATTGTTGTGATGTTCATTCTTGTAAGCCTTTTACTGTGCGTGATTTCGTATTTTATGGTAGTGTAAAAATATTCGGAGGCATAAAAAGTGAAAAAATCCCTTTTTGTAAAAAAACAAGGCAATGTGGATTTCACCTTTCTTACTACACTTATAATACTTTTAATATTCGGACTTACAATGATGTTTTCGGCAAGCAGTGCGTCGGCTCATTATATGTATAACGACGCTTTTTATTTTATAAAAAGGCAGATGTTTTTTGCATTAATCGGACTTGCGGGAATGTATGTTGCGTCAAGAATTGACATACAAACCGTGCGAAAAATTTCGCTTCCGCTTCTTATTGTAACGGTGTGCCTGCTTATTTTGGTGCTTATCGTCGGCGAGGATATAAAGGGTGCGAAAAGATGGCTTAAAATAGGGCCTGTAAGCTTTCAGCCGTCCGAAATTGCAAAATACTGCGTCATAATTTTTATGGCAACAAGCATTTCGGCGCGCAAAAAGCCTATCACAAAATTCTGGACGGATTTTATTCCGTATATCTTATTCTGCGCTTTTATTGCAGGTCTGGTATTTTTGGAGGACCACTTGAGCGGCGCGTTTACCGTGTTTGTTGCAGGTATGATAGTTCTTTTTGTGGGCGGCGCGAAGGTATGGCATTTTTGTATGTGTCTTCCTCCTTTGATTGCGGCGGTTATTGCGGCCATTGCGTTTGAGCCGTACAGGCTTAAAAGATTTTTGTCCTTTCTCGACCCGTTTGAAAACTATTTGGGCGATGGCTTTCAGATTGTGCAGTCGCTCTATGCAATCGGTTCGGGGGGATTTTTTGGGCTCGGTCTCGGGCAGAGCAGACAAAAATATCTCTATATTCCGGAGCCGCACAACGATTTCATATTTCCGATAATATGCGAGGAATTGGGGTTTGTCGGCGCGGTGTTTATGATTGTGCTGTTTGTGATACTTATATGGCGCGGCATAAAAATTGCGATTGAGGCACCCGATAATTTTTCAAGTATGATTGTTTGCGGAATTATCGGACTTATTGGTTTTCAGGTTATGATTAACATTGCGGTTGTAACAAGCTCAATGCCCGTTACGGGTATGCCGCTGCCGTTCTTTTCATACGGCGGAACGGCGCTTTGTTTTCAGCTTATAGCAATGGGATATATTTTAAACATTTCAAGGTATTCTTCCAAAAACGCAATACAATAAAAATATGAGCAAATTCGGCGGTGAAATATGAATATAATTTTATCGGGCGGCGGCAGTGCGGGACATATAAATCCTGCAATAGCAATCGCAAAATATTTTGAAAATCACTATGAAAATGTAAATATATTGTTCATCGGAACAAAAACAGGTATGGAAAACGAGCTTGTCAAAAAGGCAGGCTATAATCTTTTGCAAATTGACGTCGAGGGCTTTAAAACCTCCCTCTCTTTTAAAAATTTAAAGCCCTTGACTAAATTTATTATTGCAACTTTAAAAATGAAAAAAATTATCCGAAATTTTAAGGCGGATATTGTGGTGGGAACGGGCGGATACGTTTGCGCGCCTGCGGTTGCCGCGGCAAATATTTTAAAAATTCCTACGCTTATACACGAGCAGAATGTGTATCCGGGAAGCGCAATACGATTTTTGGCAAAAAACACAACCGTTACCGCAATAAGCTTTGAGGAAAGCAGAAAATATCTTGAAGGTGCAAAAAATGTCGTGCTTACGGGAAATCCTGTGAGAGAAAGCATTATAAAGGCTGATTCAAAAAAAGCTCGCGAGGAGCTTAAAATCGGCGGTAAAAAGCTGGTTTTGGTGGTTGGAGGAAGCCTTGGCGCAATGAAAATTAACGACGTTGTGTGCGATTATATAAAAAACAACAGAAAAGAAAACGTAAAATTTGTTATTTCAACCGGCAAACGCGATTATGACAGGGTTAACGAAAAATTAAAAAATGTGCAGAATAACGGATATTTTGAAATTCTTGCGTATATTCACAATATGGACACCTATCTTGCGGCGGCAGACCTTGTAATATGCCGTTCGGGCGCGATAACTCTTTCGGAAATATGCGTGCTTAAAAAGCCGTCAATACTCATTCCGTCGCCCAACGTTACGCACAATCATCAGGAATTTAATGCAAGCGCGCTTGTAAATATAGGCGCGGCTGTAATGATAAAAGAAAACAATTTTGACATGTCAGAACTTAAAAAGGCAGTAGATAAACTGCTGGATAACGATGCTTTAAGAAATCAATACGGAGAAAACGCTTATAAGCTGGCAAAAAAGGATGCATCAAGGCTCATTTGTGAGAGTATTATGAAGTTTGCAAGGTAACAAAAAAATCCGTATCGGCATAGCATATATTATCAAAAAAGCTGATACGGAGGTGTTATTTTATATGGATTACATTAAAATAAACGGCGGCAATCCCCTTTACGGTTCTTTAAAGGTGCAGGGGTCAAAAAATGCCGTTTTGCCAACGCTTGCGGCAACTATTTTAAACAGAGGTACAACCGTATTACATAATTGCCCTAATCTTTCGGATGTCAGGGTCACTATAGAAATTTTAAAGTTTCTCGGCTGCAAGATAAAACGCGAAAGCGACACTGTTATTATAGACGCAAAGGACATAACAAACAATTATATACCGCACGATTTGATGAATAAAATGCGCTCGTCCATAATTTTTATGGGGGCGATAATAGCGCGCACCGGCGAGGCGGCAATGAGTTTTCCGGGAGGCTGCGAATTGGGACCGAGGCCTATTGACCTTCATTTAAAGGCGTTAAAGACCTTGGGTGTAGACATTAAGGAAAGCCACGGCTATATAAAATGCCGTCTTGAACAAATGGTGGATAATAACGTTCATCTTGATTTTCCGTCGGTGGGCGCAACGGAAAATATTATGCTTTTTGCGTCGCTGTCCGAAGGAAAAACCACAATTTACAATGCGGCGCGCGAACCTGAAATTGAGGATTTGCAATGCTTTTTAAACGAGATGGGTGCAAAAATAAACGGCGCAGGCTCGTCAACCATAGAAATTGAGGGCGTTAAAAGCTTTCACGACTGCACGCATATTGTTATTCCCGACAGAATTGCCGCGTCAACGTATCTTTGCGGTGCGGTAGCTGCGGGCGGTGAAATTGAACTGGAGAGCGTTTGTCCGGAGCATTTCAGCGCAGTTACATCAATTCTTTCGGAATGTGGTGCGAAAATAGAAACAGGCGACAATAGCGCTTATATAAAAGCACCTGAAATTATAAATAAAATTGATATTATACGAACTCTGCCGTATCCGGGTTTTCCGACAGATGCACAATCTATTATGATGAGTGTTCTTGCACTTGCAAACGGCACGAGTATTATAAAAGAAAATATTTTCGAACAGCGGTTTAAAACTGCGGGCGAGCTTGCAAAAATGGGTGCGGATATCAGCGTTGACGGCAAGGTTGCGGTGATAAAGGGCGTAAAAAATCTTACGGGTTCTACGGTTTATGCCTGCGATTTGCGTTCGGGGGCGGCGCTTGCTGTTGCGGCACTTGCGGCAAACGGCACGTCGAAAATTTTCAACACACATTTTATTGACCGCGGCTATGAAAGCCTGCATTCCGATTTTAAAAAATTAGGGGCAGATATTGAAAGGATTTACCAATGAGCGACGATATAAAAAGCGTTGATAAAAAAGAAAAAAACATAATTGAGAACAAAGAAGAAAATATAATTGATAAAAATGCCGAAAATGCCGGCAAAAGCTCTGAAAACGGCGAAAATAAGCAAAAAAAGCAGGAATATAATTTCGTAAATGTAAGCGATGAGCCAAACGATATTCCCGAAGCAAAAATACGCGGCGAAGGAAAGAACAGCTTTGTTCTGTTTTGCCTTTTGTTTGCAATTTTGACTGCGCTTCTTTTTACGCCGGCATTTAACATAAGGGCGGTAACCGTTACGGGAAACAGTGCGCTTACCGCCGAGCAGATTGTAAAAAGCTCCGGCATTACAACGGGAAGGAATATTTTGCGCGTAAACTCAAATGCGGCGGAAAAAAGCCTTGAAAAAATTCCTATGATAAAAAATGCGGATATTTTGCTGAAATTTCCGTCCACCGTTGAAATTGCGGTGGAGGAATGTGCGCGTGCGGCGTATATAAAATATATGGACAAGTATATCTGCATTGACAAAAACGGCAAAATTCTGGAAGTGGCAAAAACTGCGGATAATGCAAATCTCATCATTGTAACGGGGGTTAGTCCCAAGGAATTTATAGCGGGAAAAAGCCTTGTTTTAAAGGACGCGGACAAGCTTGAGGCATTAAAAAGCCTTCTTTCTGAAATTGAGGAGGCGGTGTACCTTCCCAATGCGGTAAAAAGCATAGATTTAAGCGACAAAAACAAAATCACAATGGTAATGGATAATGAAATTATCGTTAATATGGGCAAAAACGAGTCGCTGCAATACAAAATGGCATATCTTACAAAAACGCTTGAAACACAGCTTAAAACCTATCGAGGCGGCACTCTTGATTTGTCTGACCCGTCCTCTGCCGCGCGTTATAAGGGCAGCGCACAGTAAATTTTACAAGGAGAACAATATGCGTGATAAAAAAACTCAAATCACACTTGCGGTTCTGTTTTTCATTTTAAGCTTTGCCATCACAATGCAGGTAAAAAGCATAATAAAAAACAGTTCGGCAGAAAAAAGCGGCATAACCCGTGTTGAAGAGGCTAAAGAGGAGCTTGTAAAAAAGGATTTGCAGATTGAGGATTTGAAAAACCGACTTCTTGCCGCGACCAACGATTTGGACAATTACCGAAAGGAAGCCGAGCAAAACACAGACGGCGCAAAAGCAATGGCATCCGAGCTTGAAAGGTACAAAATTCTTGCAGGTCTTACAAACGTTGAGGGTAAGGGCATAACGGTTACTCTTTCTGACAGCAGTGCTGAAACGGAGGCGGGCAAATCGGTTGCGTCGTATATAATTCACGACAGCGACCTTCGCACCATTGTAAACGAGCTGCGCAGTGCCGACGCCGAGGCAATTTCCATAAACGGAGAGCGTCTTATCGCCTCGAGCGAAATACGCTGTGTGGGACCTACAATTATTATAAACGGCAATAAGTATGTTCCGCCGTTTAACATTAAGGCAATCGGCGACCCTGATATGCTTGAAGCTGCGCTAAAGCTCAAAGGCGGCATAATTGACCAGCTTAAAAGCCTTTACGGCTTTGATATTGTAATTTCAAAATCGGCAAATTTAAAAATTGAAAAATACAGCGGAATTGTAAGCTTTAAATATGCAAAACCGGCGGAGTAGGGGTGATAAAAATGATACTGATTTTCGCAATTATTTTCGGCAGTACGCTTGCGCTTATGTTTGATATATACCTGCCGCCGCAGTTTATTCCGTATGCGGCAATGATGATACTTGCATCGCTCGATTCGCTTTTCGGAGCATATACAGCGTCGCTTAACGGAAAATACAATTTTGCGATTTTTATTACCGGATTTTTCGGAAACGCTTTAATTTCGGCGCTGTTGATATTTTTCGGAAAAAAAGTGGGGCTTGATTTGTATCTTGCCGCATCGCTTGTTTTTGTTATGAGAATTTTCCAAAACTTCGCTATATCAAGGCGTTACTTTTTGAAAAGATTTATGAAAAATAACGATAATGAAAAAATTTTTGAAAAAATTGAATAATTTTAAAAAAAATGCTTGGAATTTGAATGTTTTTATGATATAATCATTACATAATGGTATACTGTATTGTTTTAACGTGTAAAAACACCGCATTTTTGATGAAATTAAGATAAATTTTATAAATTGCAAGGAGGAAGAACCGTGTTGGATTTTGATAATGAAAAGGAAATAACCGGAGCTAATATGAAGGTTATAGGTGTAGGCGGCGGCGGAAACAACGCTGTTAATCGTATGATAGAGGATCAACTTACCGGCGTTCAGTTTATAGCCGTTAACACCGAAAAGCAGGTGCTTTTCGGCGAAAATCGCTCAAAGGCAGACCTTAAAATTCAGATTGGTGAAAAGCTTACTAAAGGGCTTGGCGCAGGCGCAAAGCCTGAAATCGGTCAGAGAGCCGCTGAAGAAAGCAGAGAGGAAATCGCACAGGCTATAAGAGGTGCAGATATGGTGTTTGTTACCGCAGGTATGGGCGGCGGAACAGGCACAGGTGCTGCTCCCATTATTGCAAACATAGCTAAAGAAATGGGAATACTTACTGTCGGCGTTGTTACACGTCCGTTCAGATTTGAAGGTAAAAGACGTCTTGACCAGGCAAACGCGGGCATAGAGGAATTAAAGCAGTGCGTTGACGCGCTTGTTGTAATTCCTAACGATAAGCTTTTGGACGTTTGCGATAAGAAAACTTCTATGAAGGACGCATTCAAAATTGCAGACAGTATCTTGAGTCAGGGCGTTAAGGGTATTTCAAACCTTATTACTTCGCCGGGTTATATTGATTTGGACTTTGCGGATATTTCGTCCGTTATGAGAAATTCGGGCATTGCGCATATGGGTATCGGCAGAGCTTCGGGTGAAAACAGAGCGGAGGTTGCTATTAAAGCTGCAATCAATTCGCCGCTTCTTGAAACAACAATCGACGGCGCAAGCAATGTTGTATTTAATATTGCCGGCGATAAAAACCTTACTCTTTACGAAATTGAGAGCGCGTCTGAACTTATCTACGAGCTTGTTGATTCTGACGCGAACATTATTTTCGGTACATCTGTTGACGATTCGCTCGACGATGAAATTGTTATCACTGTTGTTGCAACAGGATTGGACGAGCCGTCAAAAGCTGAAAAGAAAAAGAGTGACGACACAGAAGCTCCTGCGTTTGAAAAATTCAGCGATGACGATTTTGTTATTCCACCGTTTTTGGCAAATAAAAATAACTGATTGAAATTTTAAAGCACACTGCCCTTTTAGGCGTGTGCTTTAATTGAATAAAATTTAGTCCCGAAAGGAAGTTGACGTTATGAGATGCCCGTATTGCGAATATACTGAAAGCAAGGTTATAGATTCAAGACCTACCGATGAAGGAAATTCTATCCGCAGAAGGCGCGAATGTTTAAAGTGCGAAAAACGTTTTACAACCTATGAGCAGATTGAATCAATTCCGATAATTATTATAAAAAAGGACGGAAAACGCCAGCAATACGATAGGCAGAAGCTTATAAACGGAATTTTGCGCGCGTGCGAAAAAACGCCCGTAACCTTTGCACAGATTGAAAATATGGTTGCGGAAATTGAGGTTAAGCTGTTTAACTCTATGGACAGAGAAATTTCGTCCACGCATATCGGTGAGCTTATTATGGAAAAGCTTAAGGATATAGACGAGGTGGCATATGTGCGTTTTGCCTCTGTTTACAGGGAATTTCGTGATGTCAACACATTTATGGAGGAGCTTAAAAGTCTTTTGAAATCTAAAAAGAAATAAAATATTTTAAGGAGGTATAATGATGAAATTTAAAAAAGTTACTGCGTTTGCAGTGTCGGCAATGCTCGTTTTGTCGGGGACGGCTTTTGCGGAAGATGGGCAAATCAATGTAATTGTTGACGGTGAAAATCTTATCTTTGACCAGCCTCCGATTATGGAAAGCGACCGTGTTTTGGTACCGTTCAGAGCAATTTTTGAGGCGCTCGGCTGCAGTGTTGACTATTATAATTATGACGGAGTTGAATCGGTTAATGCTTCAATGGGAAGTAAAAGCTTATATCTTACAATCGGCTCAACTGAAATTTTGGTGTCGGGCGAAACAAAAACCACTGACGTTGCGCCCAAAATAGTAAACGACAGAACGCTTGTGCCGATAAGAGTTGTTTCGGAAAGCTTCGGAGCGTCGGTTGAGTGGGACGATAAGACAAACACAGTGAATATTGCGTCAAAGCAAGGGTTTTATAAGATTAAAAGAGAAAAGTCGACAGATGAATATGTTGATGAAAACGGTGTTAAGCTCATTGACATAGCTTGCTATTATCCTGTTATCGAAAATGCGGATAATGACGAATTTATTGCGTCAATAAATGACGATGTTAAAAACAGTGTAGCGGAGTTTGTAAACGAGGTTAAAGGCAAAGAAATAATTGATGGCGCTAAGGAGTATTATTACTACGCAAATAAAGGCGATATGCCGACGTTTTCTCCGTATACCTTTGAATTTGATTATGACATTAATTTAAACACAGAAGATTATTTTTCAATGACAGCAGTTTTGTATTACAACTTGCACGGCGCGCATCCTATGACCTCTATGACATCGGTTTCTTACGATATGAAGGCTAAAAAAGAGTTAGCTCTTACTGATATTTGGAATGTTGACGCAGAGGGCGCAAAAAAAGAAATTATAGATGCGTTTAACGAGGAAATCAACAAAAACCCGACAATGTATTTTGAGGATGCAAAGAAAACGGTTGAGGAAAATACACAAAGAGCAGAATTTTATCTTGATGAAAACGGTGTTAATATGTATTTCCAGCTTTACGAAATCGCACCGTATGCGGCAGGCTATCCGATGTGTTTAATTCCGTTTGAAGGTAATGAGGATTTGTATAAGATTACTCTTAAAAAGTAAAAATCAGCATTAAAAAAGCGTACCGTTATGTATCGGTACGCTTTTTAGTGTGCTTTATTTAATTTAAAATATCGGCAAAACTGCGCCGGCATATTTTTCTTCAATAAACTTTTTAACCTTGTCGGTTTTGAGTGCGTCAATAAGCGCTTTTGTCTTTTCGCTTGATTCGTCGCCGCTTCTTACCGCAATGATATTTGCATATGTTTTTGCAGCGTCGCCGCTTGCGTCTTCGGTTGCAAGTGCGTCCGAAATTTTAAGTCCGGCGCCGATTGCATAGTTGCCGTTGATAACCGCAATAGAACCGGGGTCGCTGTTCTTAAGCTGTGCAGGAACAGTGTCTGCCTGAACAGTCTGAATGTTAAATCCGCCGTTGTCAACAATGTCAAGCGTTGTAACGCCTTTTGCTGCGCTTGCATCAGCCGGCAGTTTTATAAGATTTTCCTGTGCAAGAAGCAAAAGCGCTCTTGTTTCGTTGCTGTCGTCTGCAGGAATTATAATTGTTGCGCCGCTTTTTACATCTTTTATATCCTTAACATCGTTTGAATAAATACCGAACGGCTCATAGTGAATGGAAGCAGCAGATACAAGATTTGTACCGTTCTGTGAGTTAAAACTGTCAAGGTAGGGTTTGTGCTGGAAGTAGTTTGCGTCCAGAGTGCTGTCGGCAAGAGCCTTGTTGGGAAGCACATAATCGTCATAAACGACAATGTCAAGTGTATATCCTTCTTTTGCAAGGTCTTCTTTAACGCTTTCAAGAATTTCAGCGTGCGGTGTTGAGCTTGCGCCTACTTTAATTGTTTTGTCGTCTTTTTTTGCGCCGCAGCCCGAAACAAGCGCGAGCACAACCGTGATTGATAAGATAAGTGATAAAATTTTCTTCATTTTACATTTCTCCTTTAAAATTAATGGTATTTTTGAAATTAATGTAAAAATTCACATTCGTCCAAACCTGAAATTTTCTCGGACGAGCCTTGTGAAAATTATTGACATAGACGCTCCTCCTTTATTGATTAAAGCGTACAAACGCTCAAATTACACAATTCGTTTGTCTGTTTTGTGCGCCAGAAATCCGCCGAATTCCTGAATAATCTGCACAATTATTATTGTAATTACAACGCAAAACCAAGTGATATCATCATTATAGCGCTGATAGCCGTATGATATGGCAATTTTTCCGAGTCCGCCGCCGCCGATAGACCCTGCCATTGCAGAGTAGGATAAAATGGTTACCATAGAAATTACACTGCCGATAATAAGCGAGGGTTTAGCCTCGGGGATAAGCACTTTCAAAATGATTTTCGGAGTTGAAGTTCCCATTGCCTGCGCAGCCTCAATTATGCCCTTGTCAACCTCTTTAATAGAGGATTCAACCATTCGCGCAACATACGGCGCGGCTGCAATTATAAGCACAACCACCATTGCCCTGTTGCCGAGGCTTGTGCCGACAATAAGCTTTGCCACGGGAAGAAATGCAACCATAAGAATTATAAACGGTATGCTTCGAAATATGTTTACGATAAATCCGACAATACGGTTGAGCCACAAAATGGGGCAAATTCCGTCCTTATCCGTTACCGAAAGCATAATTCCCATAGGAAGCCCGATTGCATATGACACCAAAGTTGATATAAACGTCATATAAATTGTCTCCCAAATTCCTGTTTGAATAATGCCGTTTTGCCAAAGGCTGTGAAACATTTCCGACATTGGCTACACCTCCCTTTCGTAAGAAATACCGTTTGAATCAAGATATGCAAAAATTTTGCCCGCCTGCACATCATCATCCGGCAGCTCCAAAATCATATGACCGTATGCAATTCCGTCAATGTCCTTTGTATCGGCAAACATAATGTTTACGGGCACCTGCGTTGACAAAATCATATCGGCAATTACGCTGCGTCTGCTTTTTTCGCCGTCAAAAACAATTCGTATGCTTTTTTTGCCTGTAATGCAAGCGTTTGTGTTGTTTTTCGGAAGAATAAGTTCCTTTGCAATTTCTGATTTCGGACTTGAAAAAACAGTGCTTACCTTGCCAAATTCTGCAATTTTGCTGTTGTCTATTACCGCAACGCGGTCGCAAATTTGTTCGATAACCTTCATTTCGTGGGTGATAACCACTATTGTTACCCCCATTGTTTTGTTAATTTGCTTTAAAAGCTCTAAAATTGACTGTGTTGTATTTGGGTCGAGCGCGCTGGTTGCTTCATCGCAGAGTATGTATTTTGGGTTTGTGGCAAGCGCTCTTGCAATAGCAACTCTTTGTTTCTGACCGCCCGAAAGCTGTGAGGGATATGACAAAATTCTGTCGGAAAGTCCGACCAATTCTATAAGCTCTTTAGCCTTTTTTTCGGCCTCTGCTTTTTTTACACCCGCAATTTCAAGCGGATAGCACACGTTTTTTAAAACGTTTCGCTGCTCTAAAAGATTAAATCCCTGAAAAATCATACCGATTGACTGGCGCACTTTCAAAAGTTCTTTTTTTGAAAGTGCGGTAAGCGATTTTCCGTCTAACACAACATCGCCTTCGGTGGGGCGTTCAAGAAGGTTTATACACCTTACAAGCGTGGATTTGCCTGCGCCTGAAAGACCTATAATGCCGAAAATCTCGCCATCGCTTATGGTAAGATTTATATTATCAAGCGCCTTTACTGTGCCAAAGGACGTTTTGAAGGTTTTGCCAAGATTTTTAATTTCTATCATAGCTTTAAAATTCAGCTCCTTAATTTTATACGGCAGTTTAATAATGGGCGAAGATATGTTATTTTGGCATTTTTGGTGATGGATTATATCATCACCGAAAAAATTAAGTGAAATTACGCCGCATATAGTGCGAGTGGACATCTTAATTTAGCTATAAAAAAAATCAGGAAATTCATTCCTGATTTATGTTTGCAAAGCTTTTTCAGATATACATAAAACAGGCGTAATTTTTTGCATTGAAAGAAAAGCACATACAAAAAAATGTGCACATATACATTTTTATAAAACTTGCAGCTATTCTTTTCATATGCAAAATCTCCTTTCGCCATACTTAAAAGTTATTATATCAAACAGCTTGTGTTTTGTCAAGTCAGTTGTTTTTTGTATTTGTAAGGTCCTTTATGATTTCGGCTGCAATTATAAGTCCTGCAACCGACGGCACAAATGCCGTGCTTCCCGGCGTTTGACGTCTTTTGCCTGTTTCGTATCCCTCTTCGGTTTCGGCAATTTCTTTAATAGGCACAAGCGGTTTTTCTTTTGAATATACAACCTTAAGCTTTTTGATTCCGCGTTTTTTAAGTTCGCTCCGCATAACCCTTGCGAGCGGGCAAACGCTGGTTTTGGATATGTCCGAAACTTCAAACATATCGGGATTTATTTTGTTTCCCGCTCCCATTGAGCTGATAATAGGCGTTTGCGATTTGTTTGCGTTTACAATAAGCTCAAGCTTTCCGGTTACCGTATCGATTGCATCGACAATGTAATTATATTTTGAAAAATCAAACAAATCAGCCGTTTGGGGAGTGTAAAAAACATTAAACGTGTTTATTTCAGCTTCGGGATTAATCTGCAAAAACCGCTCCTTTGCAGCGTCGGTTTTATACATTCCTATGCTGTTTACTGTTGCGATAATCTGTCGGTTTAAGTTGGATACACACACCCTGTCGCTGTCGATAAGGTCAAGCTTTCCGATTCCGCTTCGTATAAGCGCTTCAGCACAGTGACCGCCTACGCCGCCTATTCCGAAAACCGCAACGTGAGAATTTTTTAAAATATTCATTTTTTCGTTTCCAAACAAAAGCGCAGTGCGTATAAATTTATCCGACATATAAAATCCTTATTAAATTAAATTTTTAATTCTTATTATTCTGATATGTTTTATATGCTTTAATAATACACGAAATGCTTTGCAATGTCAAGAAAAATTTTTAATATTGATATAATTTTTACAATAAATTGTAGACTGAATATAATATATTTGATATAATTATTATATAATTTAAATTTCCAAGGAGGTTTTGACTTGAATGTTGTCCTGCTTACAGCTGCGGTTATAATTTTTGTATGCGTCATTATTAACAGAGTGTCGAGCAAAATAGGAATACCCGTGCTGCTTGCGTTTATACTTCTCGGAATGGCGTTCGGTTCGGACGGATTTTTGCATATTCCGTTTGAAGATTATATATTTGCCGAACGTATTTGCTCGGTTGCGCTTATTTTTATTATGTTTTACGGCGGATTTGGAACAAAAATGAGCTTGGCGCGCCCCGTTTTGGCAAAGGCGGTTCTGCTTTCGTCACTCGGAACGGTTTTTACGGCAATGCTTGTCGGCGGTTTTTGTTATTTTGTTTTAAAAATTTCGCTTCTTGAAAGCTTTCTTATCGGCTCGGTAATATCTTCTACCGACGCCGCCTCGGTTTTTGCAATTTTAAGGTCTAAAAGGCTTAATTTAAAGTATAATTCCGCTTCGCTTTTGGAGGTGGAAAGCGGCAGCAACGACCCGTTTTCTTATATGCTTACAATGATTGCGCTTTCCGTTATGAACGGAAAAATATCGGGCGGAGAGGTTTCGTATATGCTTTTTTCGCAGATTGTATACGGCGCGGTTTTCGGCGTGGTAATTGGATGTTTTGCCGTTTTATTTTTAAGAAAATTCAAATTTTCAACGCCGGGATTTGATATGATGTTTATTGTCGGAGTTGCAATTTTGTCGTATTCACTGCCGTCTTATTTTGGCGGAAACGGTTATCTTTCAGCGTACATAAGCGGCATAATTTTGGGAAACACAAAAATTGTAAACAAGCAGGCGCTTGTTAACTTTTTTGACGGTATAACCTCGCTTATGCAAATGGTGCTGTTTTTCCTTTTGGGGCTTTTGTCATTTCCGTCCAAGCTGGGGGCGGTTTTCTCCAACGCACTTTTAATTGCGCTGTTTTTAACATTTGCGGCGCGTCCGATTGCGGTGTCGGTAATTATGTTTCCGCTAAAATGCCGTTTTCGAGAATTTATCTTTGTATCGTGGGCGGGAATGAGAGGTGCGGCGTCCATTGTTTTTGCCATTATGGCGGTAATTAACCCCGCGGTTGTGGATAACGATATTTTTCATATTGTGTTTTTTATAGTTTTGTTTTCAATTTTGGTGCAGGGCTCGCTTATTCCCATAGTTGCCAAAAAGCTTGATATGATTGATGAAAAATCGGATGTTATGAAAACCTTTACAGATTATACCGATGAGGTAGCGGTGCAGTTTATTGAGTTTAAGCTTTCAAAAGGACACAGTTGGGTGGGAAAGAAGATAAGCGAAATTACGCTGCCGCCCGAGTCTATTTTGGTTTTGCTTATCCGCGGCGGTGAAAAGATTGTTCCGAACGGAAACACAACGCTCTGTGCGGATGATGAGCTGATTTTGAGCGGCAGGGCGACAGACAGCTCCAAGGAGGTTCATCTTTATGAAATTACGCTTGATGAAAACGATGGTTTTACGGGCAAAGCGTTAAGGGATATTTCGTATGACCAAAAGCTGATAATTATGATAAGGCGCGGAAATAAAATTGTTATTCCCAAGGGAACAACCGTTCTTAAAAAGAATGATATTTTGGTTATAAACGACAGTAAGGTGCATACATAAAACAAAGCGAGACGGCGAAAACCGTCCCGCTTTCGTAAAATGTTAAATATGCAAAATCAATCAGTCGAGAAAATCGTATTCGTCTCCCATACGGTCTTTAAACATTTCAAAGGCGTCGTCCAACTCATCCTCGTCTTCAATATACACCAAAACGTCATCCTCGCCTTCTTTTTCAATACGCATTATAAACACCTCGGTGTCATAATCGTCATCATCGGCAGGAAGCAGTGCAACATATTCGCTGCCCTCCATTTTAAAGGCGTCAATCATTTCAAAGTTCACTTTATTTCCGTTTTCGTCCACAAACGGAATAATTTTGCCCTCATTGTTTTCGTTTAAATTAAATTCATTCATTTTTATTCTCTCCTTACTGCTATATATTAATTTCGAATGCTGTCAAGATAATTTTGCAGAATTACCGCCGCCGAAACGGTGTCGATAACTTTTTTTCTGCCGCTTCCGCGCGTGTTTGTTGCCGACAAAAATCTGTCTGCCATAACGGTGGAAAGGCGCTCGTCATATAAAATAATCTCGGATTTTGGGTATTTTTCTTCAAGCGTTTTTTTAAATTCCAGCGTTATATCGCCGCGAAATCCCACCGAGCCGTCCATATTTTTCGGAAAGCCCAACACTATTTTTTCGGGTTTGTATTCGTTATAAATTTCGTCAAGGCTTTCAAGCATTTTGTCAAAAACCTTGTTGGGCAGTGTTTTTA
>JALEIO010000244.1 GCA_022769845.1 Oscillospiraceae bacterium | reverse complement strand
ATACCCGAAACGTCAAATTATTGGAGAGGTGACTCTTTACAGATTGCTTTATCCAAAAAAGAAGATACATACGGCAGGGAGCTTGGCTTTTCGTTTGATGAAGAAAACGGCGAAATGCTTGTGGTTTACGGATCCGGCGCTCCGCACGATAAGCTTGCTGCAAAGGGTAAAAGAGTTGGCACAAAAACAATATACGAGCTTAAAATTCCGTGGGATATTTATTATGACAAATGCCCTGACGAGTATATGTTCAGTATGGCAATAAACGACAACGACGGTGACGGACGGGCAAATATGCTTGAAATTGCACCGGGCATATGTTCCGGTAAAAAGAATACAGCGTTTCCGACATTTAAAAATGTTGAGGATGAAAATTCGTTTATTGCATTTTTAGACGGAAGCGACACTGTAATGGGCAGAACGGATAATGTATATAATATCTGCATTGTTAATTTCGGAAATGATGCCTCATTCAATGTAAGCGGAGAATGGCTTGATGATTATAGCGTTAACCTTAAAAAGAATACCGGCTCAAAGCATAAGGTAATATATAAAACGGATGAAACGGGCGATAAAACAATATATGTAGACGTTGAGTCAAACGGCAGAAAAGTAAAGATACCCATTTCGTTCGAGGTTCTTCCTACAAGGCAGATGGTTGATGAAAAGCTTTTGGAATTTAAAGAAAGAGTTGAAAATGTCGAAAAGAAGGTTGACGAGTGTCATAAAAAGGGGATAAGCACAGATTATCTCGACGTAGATGTATTTACTGTAAACAGGTTTATTGAGTATATACGAGAGGACGCTGACAATAATTATTATGATGAAATGAACTATACAATTACTTGTATAGAAGAACTGCTGGATGGTTTGGAAATGCTTTGTGACGAATATCTTTCGGGTAAAAAAACCGCTCCTGTTGTGCCAAAGCTTGCAAATACCGAGTTTAAGGTTGAAGGAAAAAATCTTATCGGCACAAAAATTTATGACGGCAAAGAAAAAGAAGAACCTGCTTTTTTGATGGGTTACGGAAACTTTCAGGACGCAAGGGGAGATTGGGGCAATTTTGACACTTTGGGAGTTAATTTAGGAATATTTTCAGAGCTTTCTCCCGCACAGATTATTGCGCAGCCGGATTCTCCTTCCTGCTGGAAATTTATTGTTTCAGACAAGTCAAACCTTAAAATAGGCAAAGAAACGGAAAATCCTATCAGCGGAAAAAGTTCTTTGAAAATTACCGCAGACGCAAGCGGCTCGAGTTTTGAACAGTTTGTAATGCTTGAGCCAAATACCGAGTATGAATACGGAATGACGGTAGATACCGATAAAGCAAATTCATTAAGATTTGTGCTTGCAGAACGTGACGGAAGTTTTGCCGACGCTAAATATACAAATTTAAAAGGAAGAAATAAATATTCAAATACCTTTAAAACCGGCGCGGGATATAAGCGCCACGCGTTGATTGTTATGGTTGAGCAAACAGAAAAAACAGTTATTGACAACGTATATGTTAAAAAGGTGGGAAGTGATGAAAATCTTGTTCAAAACAGCGGATTTGAATATTACACAGAACCTTGCGGCGATAATGAAGAAGTGGCTGTTGATTATGTATATTTAGAGTATGTTCAAGATACATTAGACAAAGCGCGCCGTCTTAATCTTCCTGTTGTTTTGGGTATGACCGTTCACGATTTTCCGTCGTTTATTATGGCAAAATATCCTGAAATAGCGGCAAAGTATTCGCCGTATGCGCCTATAAATATTCACCATCCAAAGGTTCGCGAAATACTGGAGATTTATTATAAGAATCTTCTGCCAATAGTTAATTCATACAGTGATGTTGTTACAACGGGATGTTTTCTTAACGAGCCTGAATTTAATACGCTTGTAAATACCGAATATTTTACGCCGCTTTACAGAGATTTTCTTAAAGAAAAATATAACAACGACATAGCGTATATCAATAAAATATATTTAAGCAGCTATACTGATTTTGACGAGATAGAAATGCCTAAAGCATATTCGTCAACGGCGTATTATTATGATTTTAAACAGTTTAATGATGGTATTTTGATTGATTTTCAGAAGTTTATTACCCAAAATGTTAAACGCTACGCGCCGAATATCAGAATACATTACAAAACAATGGTTTCAAACGGATATTCCGAAATGAAAAGCTTTATGGGAATGGGTGACTTAATACTCGAAGAAACAGCGGCATTATCGGATGTGTTTGGCTGTGACGCTTACGCCTGCTATACAAGGGCAAATCAGCCTGTTCAGGGCAAAATAATGGCGTACAGATATATGATGTCTATTGCGGACAAACCGATAGTAAATTCGGAAGACCATATTATGCCCGATAAATTTAAAAACTTTGATAGGAAAACGGCGTTGTTTAATGCAACCGATATGTGGAACAGTGCTATATACGGAAGGTCACAGTCTATTATATGGCTTTATGCAAGAACATATAACACCGCTTCATACAGATATTGTGCGCTTTTGCAAAGACCCGACTGT
>JALEIO010000219.1 GCA_022769845.1 Oscillospiraceae bacterium | reverse complement strand
ATACGGCATCATTTCGCATCTTAAACGCATAAATTTTTTCATACTTTGGTGAGTTTCATACGAATAATTCCACGGCTCTCTGTCGATAAACTCGTTGTTTGACGAGTGCAGACGCATTATAGGCGAGAAAACGCCAAGCTGCGTCCAGCGGTTCATAAGCTCATCATCGCGTATGCCTTTCATATGTCCGCCTATATCGTGACTCCACCAGCCATAGCCGACGTTTGCCGCGCAGTTTGTAAAGTACGGCTGAAAATCAAGACTTTCCCACGATACAATTGTGTCTCCCGAAAATCCTACGGGGTAGCGCTGCGAGCCGTAGCCTGAAAAACGTGAGAACAATATTCCGCGTTTGCCGTCTTTGCGCGCGTGATTATAATGATAGTGATTGAGCATCCAAAGCGGGTCAAGGCCTTCTGTTTTGCTTGTGTTGCCCTGCTGCCAGTCCATCCACCAAAAATCAACTCCCATATCCTCGAGAGGTTTTAAAACCTTGTCAAAATACACGTCAACAAATTTTTTGTCTGCAATGTCGAACGGAATGTTTTCTTCGGTTGAGCTGTCAACGCCCATTGCCTCGGCGGTTTCCTTATAGCAATCCTCGTGCGCGGAAATTCCCGCGGCGGGGTGGAGATTGAGCGAGGCTTTCATATTCATATCGTGCAATGATTTTAAAAATCTTTTCGGATCAGGGAAAAAGTCGGTGTTCCAGCTAAAGCCTGTCCAGCCCGAGCCGTATTTGGGGTCAATGTCAACCTTATGCCAGTCCATATCTATAACCGCAACCGAAATAGGAATACCTTCTTCTTTAAATCGGTTCATTAGGTCGAGGTAGGTTTTTTCAGTATATTTAAAATATTTGCTCCACCAGTTTCCGAGTGCAAAACGCGGAAGAAGCGGTGTTTTTCCTGTGAGTGCGTAATACGCGTCGAGACAGTCGGTCATAGAATCGGAATATGCAAAAACATATGTATCGATTATGTCTTTTTTGCGCACGTCCACAAAATCGTCGGTCAGAACAAGGCTTTTGCTGTCATCAAAGTGCGTCATCCTGCGGTCAGGCATAATGCTCGCGGGAAGCTCTTTTTCGCCGTTTACGCCGTCAAGCGTGCGAATTGTGCCCTTATACGGGGTGGCATTTTCATCGCCGAAATAGTAAACGCCCGAAACGCCTGCTTTTTTGCCGAGTCTGCCGCAGTACGATATGTTAAGCGTGTTTCGCGTGAATTTTCCGCCGCGGTATTCAAGGCGCATACAGTCGGTTTCAATGGTGAGAACGCCGTTTTTTTCGTTTACCGAAAAACGCGGAACGTCAAAATTTCTGTTTACAACACTTTGCGTGGCACGGTCTTCAAAGCAGCCGTCCTCGGAATATTCAAGCCGCATAAGGCGGTCGGTAAGAACGGTAAAACGATATTTTTCACCTTTAACAACAGCATTTTTATCAGCAACGGGGTTAGTCATTTGTTTCTCCTTAAAAAAGTTTTAGTAGATTATATAACACGCAGATTATATAACACTTTTATCAATTTTGCAATATACAAAATTTGATATATTGTCTGAAATTTTAACTTATTTATTCTCTAATGCTTTTTTTGCTGCGGTGAGAGTGTTTTTCATAAGCATTGCAATCGTCATAGGTCCCACACCACCCGGGACGGGAGTGATATATGACGCTTTTTTACTTGCGGATTCAAAATCCACATCGCCGACAAGCTTTTTGTTTTCAAGCCTGTTCATTCCCACGTCAATAACAACTGCGCCCTCCTTTATATAATCGCCCGTAATCATTTGTGCTCTGCCGACTGCAACTACCAAAACATCTGCGGTTTGCGCGATTTCTTTAAGATTTTTTGTTTTTGAATGACAGATTGTTACCGTTGCGTTTTTGTGCAGCAAAAGCATTGCCTGGGGCTTTCCTACTATATTGCTTCTGCCGATTACAACACAGTTTTTGCCTTCAAGGCTTATGCCGGATTCTTTTATAAGCTCCATTACGCCTGCGGGAGTGCAGGGAAGAAAATCAAAATTGCCTATCATAATTTTGCCGACGTTTACAGGGTGGAATGCGTCAACGTCCTTTTTCGGATTTATTGCGTTTATAATTGTTTCTTCGTTTATATGCTTGGGAAGCGGCAGCTGCACCAAAATTCCGTGAATTTTATCGTCGTTGTTGAGCTTTTCGACCAAGTTTAAAAGCTCATCTTCGGTGGTGCTTTCGCACAGCGCGTGCTCCTCGGAATAATAGCCTATTTCTTCACACGCTCTTTTTTTTGAATTTACATAAACCCTTGACGCAGGGTCGTTTCCTACTATTACAACTGCAAGTCCGGGTGCAAAACCGTTATCCTTTACAAATTTTTCGGTTTCCTTTTTAAGATCGTCTTTTACCCTTTGTGAAACCGCTTTTCCGTCCAGTATTTTTGCCATTTTTTGCTCCTCCTTTATTTGTTGAAAGCTTATTTTGCTTTGATTTGTTTTTTGTACGCTCTGACAATGATTTCGGCGGATTTATAAGGCAATTTCTGCCGTAGCCTATTAAATCTTCTCTGTGCGCGAGGCGCAATGCTTTGAGCACAAGAGCGTAATTTTCTTTTTTTGTAAACTGCAAAAGCGCACGCTGCATTTGTTTTTCTTCATACGTACGCGGCACATAAACCTCCTTGAGTGTGAAGGGATTCAGCCCCGTATAGAACATACAGGTTGAAATTGTAAACGGCGTAGGGTAGAAATCCTGCACCTGCTCGGGGTGGAGATTGTGCGCCTTAATATACTCAGCAAGCTCGATTGCGTCGTTTAAAGTGCTTCCGGGGTGGCTGGACATAAGGTATGGCACAAGATACTGTTCCTTGCCGATTTTTTTATTTATATCGTAGAATTTTTTTGCAAATTTATCGTACACGGCACGTCCGGGCTTGCCCATATTTGACAGCACGTTGTCGCTGATGTGCTCGGGAGCTACTTTCAGCTGTCCGCTTATATGATTTTTTGCAAGGTAATAGAAAAATTCGTCATTTTTATCGTAAATAAGGTAATCGTAGCGTATTCCCGAACGGATAAAAACCTTTTTGACTTTTGGAATTTCGCGCATTTTCTGCAAAAGGCGCATATATTTTTTGTGGTCAATTATAAGATTTTTGCACGGCTCGGGATAAAGGCACTGACGGTTTTTGCACGTTCCCTTTGTAAGCTGCTTTTGGCACGCGGGACCGTAAAAATTTGCGGTCGGTCCGCCGACATCGTGTATATAGCCTTTAAAATCAGGCTCGTGCGTTAAGCTTTCTGCCTCTTTAAGAACACTTTTTTCGCTTCGGCTTGTAACCATTCGCCCCTGATGAAAGGTGAGTGCGCAGAAGTTGCACGCTCCGTAACAGCCGCGGGTGTTGGTTATGGAGAATTTAACCTCGTTTATGGCAGGCACACCGCCGTCTTTTTCATAAACAGGGTGGTATGTGCGCATATACGGCAGCGAATAAACCTTGTCCAGCTCGCTTGTGGAAAGCGGCATCATAGGCTTATTCTGCACAAGATATTTACCCTGGCATTTTTGCACGATTGCCCGTCCGCGTATAGGGTCCTGCTCGTAATACTGCACCGCTGTTGCCTTTGCGTATTTTACCTTGTCTGCCGAAACCTCCTCAAACGAGGGGATTTCAACATAATTTTCAAGATAATCTATGTTTGTGCGCACATAAACGCAACCGTCAATGTCGGTTTGTGAAATTTCTTTTCCGTCTTTTAATGCGTGTGCAAGCTCGGTGATGATTTTTTCGCCCATTCCGTAGGTGAGAATATCGGCACGGCTGTCAAAAATAATTGAACGGCGCACCTTGTTGTCCCAATAATCATAATGCGCAAAACGGCGGAGGCTTGCTTCAACGCCGCCGATTATGATTTTTGCCTTCGGATATGCTTCGCGTATGCGGTTGCAATACACAATTGTGGCTCTGTCGGGGCGGCAAAATGCCTTTCCGCCGGGAGAATATAGGTCGGTGTGACGGATTTTTTTGTTGACGGTATAGTGATTTACCATAGAGTCAATATTTCCTGCCGATACTAAAAAAGCATATTTAGGCTCGCCGAGCTTTTTGAATTCATCGCAGCTTTTCCAGTCGGGCTGGGCAATTATGCCGACGCTAAAGCCCTCGCTTTCAAGCACGCGCGTAATTATTGCGTGCCCGAAGCTCGGATGGTCGACATATGCGTCACCGCTGACATATACAAAATCAAGCTGCTTTATTTTTCTTTTTTGCATATCCTCCTTGGATATGGGAAGAAAGTCTTTTTTCATATTTTATTCCTTGAGTTTATTATTCATAAGCATTTCGTTATATTCTTCACGCGTTATAAGGGCTTGTCTCGGTTTGTTTCCGTCAAGTCCCGATATTATGCCGCGCGCCTCCATTTGGTCGATTATGCTGCCCGCGCGGTTATAGCCTATCCTGAATCGGCGCTGCAAAAGCGATGTGGAAATCTGTCCGGCGTCTATAACAAGCTCGATTGCTTTCGGCAAAAGCTCATCATTGTCACCCGGGTCGTCGCCTTCGGGATTGTAAACCTCTTCGGCATTAAGACGCTCAATAACGTCTTCTTTATACTGCGGCGCACAGTTTTTGCTGACAGCTGCCACAACCGCCTCAACCTCTTTATCCGAAACATACGAGCATTGAAGTCTTGTAGGCGAGGACGCGCCGACCGGCATATAAAGCATATCTCCGCGTCCGATAAGCTTTTCGGCACCGGACATATCGAGAATTGTGCGGGAGTCTATCTGGCTGGATACCATAAACGAAATTCGCGACGGAATATTCGCTTTGATTGTGCCTGTGATGACGTTTACCGACGGACGCTGAGTTGCAATTACAAGGTGCATTCCTGCGGCACGCGCCATTTGCGCAAGACGGCATATATACGTTTCAACGTCGGCGGGAGCTACCATCATAAGGTCTGCAAGCTCGTCGATGATAATTACCATTTGCGGCATTTTAAGCTCGGGCGTTTCATTAAGCTCCATAAGCTCGTTATATCCGTTGATGTCACGCACATTGTTGTCAGCAAATTTTGAATATCTTTCGGTCATTTCGGAAACCGCCCAGTTTAGTGCGCCGGCGGCTTTTTTTGCGTCGGTGACAACCGGGATTAAAAGGTGCGGCGCGCCGTTGTATACGCCAAGCTCAACAACCTTTGGGTCAATCATAACAAGCTTAACCTCGTTGGGGTCGGCTTTATAGAGTATGCTCATAACAAGCGTGTTGATGCACACACTCTTTCCGGCGCCCGTTGCACCTGCAATAAGAAGATGCGGCATTTTTGCAATATCAATGATTATGGGATTTCCGCCGATGTCTTTGCCGAGCGCTACGGAAAGCTTGGATTTTGCTTTTTTAAATTCTTCGCTTTCCAGAACTTCACGCAGGGTTACTATATTTGTAACCTTGTTTGCAAGCTCTATTCCGACTGCCGATTTGCCCGGAATGGGTGCTTCAATTCGCACGCTTTTTGCGGCAAGATTTAAGGCTATATCCTTTGAAAGACCGACAATTTTGCTTACCTTAACGCCTGCGTCGGGAGTAAGCTCATAGCGCGTTACGGTTGGACCCATACTTATTTCAACAACCTTTGCGCTTACGCCGAAGCTTTTTAAAGTATCCACAAGCTTTTTGGAATTTTTCTTTAGTTCGTCCTCAATGTCGTGGGTGTTTTTGTTTGCTTTCGGAGGCGTTAAAAGCTCAATGGACGGATATTCGTATTCAATTATTTCGGAGGCTTTTTCGTTTGCTACGTTAAGCTCCTCAACAATTTTTTCGTCGGGCTTGTTATCATCGCTTAAAGCCGAATTTTTGCTGTTTTCGGCTTTTTCATCCTTCAAATTTTTGCTTTCTTCTGCAACATCGCCTTTTTTGTCCAAAAGGTCGGCAAATCCGCTCTGACCTTTATTATAAAGCTTTATTTCAGGCTCTTTATAGTCCTCATCGGGAGCGTTTTGAGGCGGCTGTTCATTTTTTGTGGTATTATTCTGTTTGTTTTCTTCATCGCCGAAAATGTCGATTTCCTTTATTCTTCGCTTTGGAGAAGTGGGAATTTCATCATTATATTCAGGCTGCTGCGTGTTTTTCGCCGCGTATTTCTCGCTTTTTGATTTTACAAACAAGGTAAAATTATTGAGCGCCTTGAAGAAAGACACGTCAAATACGCAGATAGAGAAAATCAGTATCAGCGAGATAAAGAAAATGTCCGAGCCGAGGTAGTTGAACATACTTATAACAGGTCGCGCGATAATCTCGCCGATTACGCCCGAGCCGCGCATATAAGCGTTTTCGCTTGTCGAATAGTAGAGATAATATTTTTTCCAGTAGTCGGCAAGGGTTTTATGCTCAAGACGGTATTCCCAGCCTTCAACTCCCGACAGAACGTGTATAAGTCCTGCGAACAGAAAGTACATTATAATGCACATAAGATATTTTGAT